>DASUKT010000001.1:0-9420 GCA_036278575.1 Pseudolabrys sp.
TCGCCGCGCACGCGTGGGATTTCCTGGCGCGCCGCGCGCCGAACCTGCCGAAGGTCCGCTGCGACCTGGTCAAATTGTCGGCCTCGGGCAGCCAGACGGCGGTCACAGTCGTCGAGATCGTCAACGACGACATGCCGTTCCTGGTCGATTCGGTGATGGGCGAACTCGGCGAGCGTGGCGTCGACATTCATCTGGTCGCGCATCCCGTGTTCGGCGTGGAACGCGATGCCGCCGGCCGTCTGCTCGAGCTCAAGGAGCCGGAAGCCGCGCAGCGCGAGAGCTTCATCCACATTCATCTTGCGCCTGTGCTGGACGAAGGCCGGCGCGCGGAGATTGCGCACGTGCTTGAGGGCGTGCTCGGCGAAGTGCGGCTTGCGGTGCAGGACTGGAAGGGGACGCTCGCGCGCGTCAATGCGATCGTCGCCGATCTGAAAACCAATCCGCCGCCAATGCCGGTCGACGAGATCGCGGAAGCGGTTCAGTTCCTGCAATGGCTGCTCGCCGATAACTTCACCTTCCTCGGCGTGCGCGACTACGTCATCAAGGACAACTCGCTGGAGTCGGTGTTCGAGAGCGGGCTCGGCGTCATGCGCTCGCGCGACTTCCGCGTGCTCCGGCGCGGCAACGAGCTGCTGGAAATCACGCCCGAGATCATGGCGTTTTTGAAGGAGCCGCGGCCGCTGATCGTCGCCAAGGCCAACGTGCGGTCGCACGTGCATCGGCGCGTTTATCTCGACTACATCGGCGTCAAGCGCTTCGATGAATCCGGCACTCTCAACGGCGAAGTCCGCATCGTCGGTTTGTTCACCTCGACCGCCTATACGCGCTCCGCGCACAGCATTCCGTACTTGCGCCGCAAGGTGGCCCGCGTCGAGAGGCGCGCCGCGTTTGGCGCCGGCGGGCATTCGAGCAAGGCGCTGGCGAATGTGCTCGAACATTATCCACGCGATGAATTATTCCAGGTCGATGACGAGACGCTCTACCACTTTGCGGTGGCGATCCTGCAACTCGGCGAGCGTCCGCGCGTGCGCGTGCTGGCGCGTGTCGACCGCTTCGATCGTTTCGTTTCGGCAATGGTGTTCGTGCCGCGCGAGCGCTACGGCAGCCATGTCCGGCAACGCATCGGCGAATATCTCGCCAGCATCTTCATCGGGCATGTTTCCGCATACTATCCGTTCTTTCCCGAGGAAGGCACGCTGGTGCGCGTGCACTTCATTATCGGCCGGCGCGAAGGCAAGACTCCGGAGGTCGATCGTGACGCGCTCGAGCGCGCGGTAGCCGCCATTGTGCGCACCTGGAGCGACGACTTCGCCGACGCGCTGGCGCTGGTCAATCCACCGGACAAGGCGCAGACGCTGTTCAGCCGCTACAGCGAGGCGTTTTCCGCCGGCTATCACGAGGCCTATGCGCCGGCCGTCGCCGTCGCCGACATCCGCATGATCGAGAGCCTGTCGGAGCGCAATCCGCTTGGCGTCGACTTCCATCATCGCGTCGAGGAAGAGCAAGGCACGGTCGGGCTCAAGGTCTGGCGTCTCGATGAGCCATTGCCGCTCTCGCAGCGCGTTCCGGTGCTGGAGAACATGGGTTTCCGTGTGGTGGACGAGCGCACCTATCATATCGTGCCGAAGGGTGAGGGTGCGCAGGGCGTCTGGCTGCATGACATGCTGCTCGAGCGCAGCAGCGGCGGTGCGATCGAACTCGATAGCGCGGCAAAGGCGCGGCTCGAAGCGGCGTTCCTGATGGTCATGTGCGGCATCGCCGAGAACGACGGCTACAACGCATTGGTGCTCGCGGGCCTGATGTGGCGCGACGTGGCGCTCATTCGCGCGCTGTCGCGGTTCCTGCGCCAAATCCGCGTGCCCTATTCGCAGGATTACATGTGGACGACGCTGGTGAAGCATGCCGGCATCGCTGCCGATGTTGTCGAGCTGTTTCACGCGCGTTTTGACCCACGCAACGGTCCAGATCGTGCCGCCCGCGAAGCTGCGATCGTCGGACGGATCGAGAATGCCTTGGCGGACGTCGAAAGCCTCGACGAGGACCGCATCCTGCGCCGCTTTGTGAATGCGGTGCAATCGGCGATCCGCACGAATTTTTACCAGACCGGCAGCGATGGACAGCCGAAGACCGAAATCGCCGTCAAATTCGCGAGCAAGAAGCTGACTGACTTGCCGCTGCCGCGGCCGCTTTACGAGATCTTCGTCTATTCGCCGCGCGTCGAAGGCGTGCACATGCGCTTCGGCAAGGTCGCGCGCGGCGGCATCCGCTGGTCGGACCGGCCGCAAGATTTCCGCACAGAAATTCTCGGCCTCGTGAAAGCGCAGCAGGTGAAGAACGCGGTCATCGTGCCGGTGGGCGCCAAAGGCGGCTTCGTGCCGAAGCTGATGCCGAAGGGCGCGCCGCGCGACGTCGTGCAGGCGGAAGGCATCGCGACGTACAAGCTGTTTATTTCGACGTTGCTCGATATCACCGATAACATCGCGCCGGATGGCGCGATCGTGCCGCCCGAGAACGTCGTGCGACACGAGGGCGACGATCCTTATCTCGTCGTCGCCGCCGACAAGGGCACGGCGACGTTCTCCGACACCGCGAATGCGCTCTCCAACGCGCATCACTACTGGCTCGGCGATGCCTTCGCCTCCGGCGGCTCGGCCGGTTACGACCACAAGGCGATGGGGATTACCGCGCGCGGCGCTTGGGAGTCGGTGAAGCGGCACTTCCGCGAAATGGATATCGATATCGGCAAGACGCCGTTCACAGTCGCCGGCGTCGGCGACATGTCGGGCGACGTGTTCGGCAACGGCCTCCTGCGCGAGAAGACCGCGCGGCTGCTTGCGGCGTTCGATCACCGCGACATTTTCATCGACCCCGATCCTGATCCGGCGAAAAGTTTTGACGAGCGCGCGCGGCTGTTCAAATTGCCGCGCTCAAGCTGGCAGGACTACGACAAGTCGCTGATCTCCAGGGGCGGGGGCGTCTATCCGCGCGCGTCAAAGGAGATACGGCTCAGCGCCGAGGCGCAGAAGCTGATCGGCGTCGGAGCGGCCGTTACGCCGCAGGCGCTGATGAAAGCCATCCTGCAGATGCCGGTCGATCTTTTGTTCTTCGGCGGCATCGGCACCTATATCCGCGCGTCGAACGAGGGCGACGATGCGGTCGGCGACCGCGCCAACGATCCGATCCGCGTCACGGGCGCCGAGGTCAAGTGCAAGGTGATCGGCGAGGGCGCCAATCTTGGCATGACCCAGCGCGGCCGCATCGAAGCGGCCATGCGCGGTATCCGGCTCAACACGGACGCCATCGACAACTCCGCCGGCGTCAACACGTCCGACGTCGAGGTCAACATCAAGATCGCGCTCAGCACGCCGCTGCGCTCGGGCGCGCTGACGCTGGACGCCCGAAATGCATTGCTGACGGAAATGACCGACGAGGTCGCTCATCTCGTTTTGCGCAATAATTATCTTCAGACGCTTGCGCTTTCGCTCGCGGAGCGCCGCGGCATGGAGGATTTCGGGTTTCAGCAGCGGTTGATGCAGCTTCTGGAGATACACGGCCATCTCGACCGTGCAGTCGAGTTTCTGCCGGACGATATGGCTCTTGCGGAACGGCGCAGACGAAAGGTTCCCCTGACGCGGCCGGAGCTTGCGGTGCTGCTCGCTTACGCCAAGCTCACGCTTTACTCCGACCTGCTCGACAGCGCGGTTCCCGACGATCCTTATCTTGGCCGCGAGCTTGAGCGGTATTTCCCGAAGGACATCTCGCAACGCTATGAACCTGCGCTGCAGGCGCATCGCCTGCGTCGCGAGATCATCGCCACGCAGCTGGCGAATTCGATGATTAACCGCGGCGGACCGACACTCATCGTGCGCATCGGCGATCAGACCGGCGCCGCGCCGGACGCAATCGCTGCGGCGTTTGCAGCAGTGCGCGACAGCTATGGCATGACCGCGCTCAATGACGAGCTCAATACGCTGGACAACAAAGTCGCCGGAAAGCTTCAACTCCTCTTTTACGCGGTGATCGAAAATCTCCTGCTCGACCGGCTGGTTTGGTTCCTGCGCAATGTCGATCTCAAGCAAGGCCTGGCAACGATTGTCGCCCATTATCGCGATGGGATCGCGCAGGTTGCCGGGGCGCTGGACCGGGCGTTGTCGAAGGATGCGCTTGCCGCCCGTGATGCGCGCGAAACCGAGCTCAAACAGGCCGGCGTTCCCGGCGATCTGGCCCGGCGGCTTGCCGATTTGCGCGTGCTCAAGGCTGCGCCCGACATCGTTTTGGTGGCCGATCGGGCGCAACGTGTCGTCGCCGACGTAACGCAAACCTATTTTGCCGTGGAAGCTTTTTTCCAGCTCGATCGCATTACCAGCACCGTATCCGACATTGTTGTATCGGACTATTTCGACCGTCTCGCGCTCGACCGCGCGCTCGACTCGATCGGCGATGCCGTGCGGCGGCTTACGGCGGCAATGGTCGCCGATGGCACGGCCGGCGCAGAGGCCGTGGCGGCATGGGTCAAGCCGAGACAGGCCGAAGTCGATCGCATCCGCGCGGCGGTCAACGAAATCGCCGGGCCCGGCCTGACGCTGTCGAAGCTGTCGGTCGCGGCGAGTTTGCTGGGAGACTTGGCGAGGGAATGAGCCTCTGTTCTTACCCTCCCCCTTGTGGGGAGGGTCGGCGCGTCAGCGCGCCGGGGTGGGGGTGATGCAGGTGTCCATCGAAGGACCCCCACCCCCGACCCCTCCCCACAAGGGGGAGGGAGAAGAATGCGCGTGGCGCGTCCTCGCCTAGTGCCTGAAATGGCGCGTCCCGGTGAACACCATCGCGACATTATGCGCATCGGCAGCTTTGATCACCTCATCGTCGCGCATCGAGCCGCCCGGTTGAATGACGGCGGTGGCGCCGGCTTCGATCGCGACAAGCAATCCATCCGCGAACGGGAAGAATGCGTCGGAGGCGACAACCGCTCCCCTTGTTAAGGGCGCGGTGCGCTTTGCTTCCCGCGCGGCATCTTCCGCTTTACGCGCGGCGATGCGCGCAGAATCGACGCGGCTCATTTGTCCCGCGCCGATCCCGACCGTTGCGAGATCTTTGGCATAAACGATGGTGTTCGATTTCACATGCTTGGCGACGCGAAAGGCAAAGCGCAGGTCGCGCAGCTCGGCCTCGCTCGGCGCGCGCCTGGTGACGGTCTTGAGCGGTATATCATCGACCACGGCATTATCGCGCGACTGGACGAGCAGGCCGCCGGCGACCGATTTGAACGTCACGCCGCCCGCGCGCGGATCGGGCAAGCCTCCGGCGAGCAGCAAACGCAAATTTTTCTTCGCGCCGACGATCTCGATGGCCTCATCCGTCGCGTCCGGCGCGATAATGACCTCGGTGAAGATTTCGGTAATGGCGCGCGCTGCATCGGCGTCCAGCTTGCGATTGAGCGCAACGATACCGCCGTAAGCCGACGTGGAGTCGCAAGCAAGCGCCTTTCGGTAGGCATCGGCCAGGTTCGCGCCTTCGGCCACGCCGCAGGGATTGGCGTGCTTGACGATAACGCAGGCTGCCGTCCGGTTGGCGTCGAACTCGGCGACACATTCGTAGGCCGCATCGGTATCGTTGATGTTGTTGTAGGAAAGCTGCTTTCCCTGCACCTGCCGCGCGGTTGCGACGCCGAAACGCGCAGCCGCCGCACGATAGAATGCCGCGCTCTGGTGCGGGTTCTCGCCATAACGAAGCGCCTCGATCAGCTCGCCGCCGAACGCGCGGTAATCGGGCGCGCTGTCGCGCAACGTGTCGGCAAACCAATTGGAGATCGCCGCATCGTAAGTGGCGGTTCGCGCAAAGGCTTTCGCCGCCAGCTTCTGGCGCAACTCAAGTGTCGTCATGCCGCCGTGCTGCGCGAGCTCGGCGAGCACGGCTGCGTAATCTTCCGGCTCGACCACGACCGTGACATCGGCGTGGTTCTTGGCGGCGGCGCGGATCATCGCCGGCCCGCCGATATCGATATTCTCGACGCAGTCGTCGTAATCCGCGCCTTTGGCGACAGTCGCCTCGAACGGATAGAGATTGACCACGAGCAAATCGATTGGCCGGATGCCGTGCTGCTCCATCGAGGCGGAATGCTGGGCGTTGCCGCGAATCGACAACAGCCCGCCATGTACTTTCGGATGTAGCGTCTTCACGCGGCCATCCATCATCTCGGGAAAGCCGGTGAGATCGGCGACATCGATCACCTTAAGGCCGCTCTCCTTTAGCGCCTTGGCGGTGCCGCCGGTCGAGACCAGTTCAATGCCGTACGCAACAAGTTGGCGGGCAAAATCGGCAAGCCCGGATTTATCGGAGACCGATAACAACGCGCGGGTGATGCGGCGTGGATGGCTGCTCATGAGCGAGGAGCTACCACATGAGACGAGTGAAGGATATGCGCGCGTGACCTGCTATTCACGCACAACGCTTAAAGCGGTAACTCCGGCTCTTCGCGGCGGGTTCTTTTTTCCGTCGTGGCCTGTGCCGGCGGCGTGTGCTGAAAGCTCCATTGGACTGTAGGCTGCTGCCGGGCGACGCCATAAATCACGATCTGAACGGCACGGCGTGGGCCGTCCGGTCCCGCCAGGAAGACGCTTTCCTCGATTTCGACCTTGTCTTCGAATGCGTTGAACGTCCAAACCTCCCGGTCGGGCAGCAGCAGCATCACGCCATGGCCGTCCTGCAAGCGGTTGGCCTTCACCGTCGGATGCAAGTGAAAGCGGATGGCAAACTCGTCGCGGGCGTTCGGCGGCAGCATCTCGCCGCGCGCCGGCGCGAATGAATCCTCGCCTTCAAGTGTCCGGCCATCGGCCGAAAGCCGCAGCGCGCGCGTATGGATAATGCCAAAATCGCGCGCGTAGCCGTCATGCGAAGCCCGCACGACCTTTGCCGTCTCAACCTCGTCGCGGGTGACTGCAACGTTACGTTGCCCCCCAACAATTGGAACGCCAGCCAGAAGCCGCTTTACCCAGCCGCTCTCGACAAATCGGCAAGACGAGTTTTCGTTGAATGTCACTGTGGAATGTGCCGCGGTGGCTCGCGCAACCTGCCGCCACGTTTCGCGACCGATGGCCGGCAAACCGCAGTTCACCACAAGCCGATGCGTGCGCCATGAAAATTCAAAGGAGAGGCCTCCGGCATTGGCTTCCCGGCTGAGAGCGACCGGAGGCGGGCGGCCCGAGTCCATCAGCAGGACCGACTTGCCGCATTCGAGACGCTGGTAGCCGGCATGCGGCGCATTCGAGACCGGCGTGCCGCGTGCATCATCATAGGCGAGCACGGTCGCCAGCGAGTCGACGGCAGTCGGCCCCATGCCGTTGAATTGTGCGAAGTTGCCATCGCCGTGGCGGAAGAAACGCAGCATCGGCATCATTCGGTCGATCGCGTTATTGAGCGCGGCCGGGGGCGGAACGTTGCGATGCGCGAACGCCTGCCGGAGAGGTAAAAGGTCAAGCAGGATGTCGATCAATGTGCCCGGGTTGCGGCTGATGTGCCCGCCGTCCGCCAATACTTGCCGGTTCAATTCTTCGACCAGTTTGCGCGTGCTCGATCTCAGCCAGCGGGACTGTCCTTCCATGCAGAGACTGACGTAAGTCAGCACGATCGCGATTTGCAGCCTCGGCAGCCCGTCCCGCGTATACTTGAAGGTGGCGCGCAAATAGCGCACCTGTCGCATGAGGCTGCGGACGAAACGGCGGTAGAAGCGCGCGTCGGCCTCCTCCAGCACCAACGGTGTCTGGCAAAGCCAGGAAAGGATGCGGCGCGACAGGATTTCAGGCCGCCAGGCGATGACGTTCCAGCCACCTTGCAACGTGATCCAGTCGTCGACCAGCGCGCGGGCGTTTGCACGCGTGATCGATGAATCCGCCGCGCGCAAATGACGCAACCAGTTGAAGCCGAGCAGCGTCGCCGCCCATTCTTCAGATGGCGGCGTCATCTCGAACGGAGAACGGCTGTCCGACACCACGACCTTGCCGGAAAATGCAAAGCGGCCGGCGTAAATCTCCGTGGCCCGCGTGGCATCGGCTGTCCGCAGGTCCTGCGGCGCGATTACCAGCCGATCGGTTTTGCCGCGCGCAAAGCGCCAGCGCAGCAGAGAATGGGTGGTAATACGATGGGCAACATTGCGATACGCGCTCTTTGCGATAAGCGCGAAGAGCGTGGCTCGTTCCGCCAGCGAAAGCCGCATCATCTGGCCGCCCGTCCCCCGGCGTGAGAGGCGATTCCCCCGATCGGCTTCCAAGATAGCGAACGGTCGCCGAACGGCCAACATGAACATGGCAAGTGTGCTTACCGCCGCACCAAACGAGCGGCATAAAAGCCGTCGAGACCGCTCCAACGCGGGTCGGGATCGGGCAACTGCGGCGGCAGCGTGCGTAAATCTCCCGCTGCCGTGATAAATTCTCCGCGGCCAAAAACTTCGCCCGGCTTAATTGGTGCACGGACAACGCTGCCGTCGCGCGCCAGCAAAGCATCGATCTGCTGCTCGGATTCTTCCGGTTCAAGCGAGCAGACGCAGTAAACAAGCGTGCCGCCGGGCTTCAGCAGGGAAACTGCGCGGTCGAGAAGACGCGCCTGCACTGTCACCAGCGTGCCGATGTCCGCTTCGGTTTTGAGCCATGGCACATCGGGGTGGCGGCGGATTGTGCCGGTCGAGGAGCAGGGCGCGTCCAGGAGCACGGCGTCAAGCGGTTCTGCGTTCCATGCGAGTACGTCTGCGGTGGCCATGTCCGCACTAAATCCCAGCCGAGCGAAATTTTCGCGCAGGCGCGAAAGCCGCTGTGCAGAGCGCTCGACCGCGGTGACCTCCGCGCCCGCCAATGCGAGCTGCGCCGTCTTGCCGCCGGGCGCGGCGCAAAGATCGGCAATCCTCTTGCCGCGTATGTCGCCAAGCAACCGCGCAGGCAGCGAAGCGGCGGTGTCCTGCACCCACCAGGCGCCTTCGACAAAGCCGGGCAGCAGCGAAATCGAACCATGCGCGAGCGTACGAACGGAGCCGGTCGGCAGCACGCGTCCGTGCAGATGTTCCGCCCAGGATTCGGCATCGCGCTTGACGGTGATATCGAGTGCGGGCTCGTGACTATTGGCACTCGCAATCGCGCTTGCGGTTTCCGCGCCGTAAGCCTTCGTCCAGCGCGCGAGCAGCCACTCCGGTGTGTCGCGCGTTGCGGTGTCGAGCGGCTCGGCCACGCGGTTTTGTGCGATTCGGCGCAGAACGGCATTGATGAGACCGGCATAGCGTGAGGCGCGGCGGTCCGCCTGCGCGAGCCTTACACTCAAGTCGACGGCAGCGTGGTCGGGCACATCAAGCCATAAAATTTGCGCGGCACCGATCAGCATAATGGTTTCAACGCGCGGGGCCTCGGCCGGAAAGCCGCGGTCGAGCATCAGGCCGAGGCGATG
>DASUKT010000002.1:0-3928 GCA_036278575.1 Pseudolabrys sp.
GGAAAATCTGCGCTGATTACCGGCGCCTCCAAGGGGATCGGGCGTGCGACGGCAGAAAGCCTGGCCAGCGAGGGATGCAACGTCATTCTGGTTTCGCGTACGGCGGCCGACCTTGCTGCGGCAAAGGACCGGATCGCGCGCAAAGCGAACGTGCGTGTCGACACGGTCGCGGCCGACCTGTCCGACAGCAAATATGTCGATCAGCTCGCGAGGGATTTTTCGAACATCGACATTCTGGTGAACAACGCCGGCGCTATTCCCGGCGGCAAGCTGCTCGACGTCGACGAAAAAACCTGGCGCAAGTCGTGGGATCTGAAGGTGCTCGGTTATGTCAATATGTGCCGCACTTTCTACGCGCTGATGAAGCAGCGGGGGTCCGGCGTCATCATCAATGTCACCGGCAACGCTGCGCAAACGCACGATCCGGAATACATCTGCGGCGTGGCTGGCAATGCCGCCCTTACAGCATTCAGCCAGTCGCTTGGGAGCGTGAGCCCGCGCGATGGCATCCGGGTGATCTCGGTCAATCCCGGTCCGGTCGAAACGGAGCGCCTGGTGGGCCTGATGAAGAAGAAGGCGCTGGACCGCACCGGCAATGCCGACAACTGGCGCGACCTGTTCAAGCCGTTGCCGTTCGGCCGTGCCTGCACGCCGGAAGAGGTCGGTGACACGATAGCGTTCCTGGCGTCAGAGCACTGCGGTTACAACAGCGGCTCGGTGGTGACGATCGACGCCGGCCTTTCGGCACGCTCCATGAATTTCTGATTCATCAAAGAGGACAGCTATGCCGCATCTGACAACCGACGATGGCGTCAAGCTCTATTACGAGGAGACTGGAAGCGGGACGCCGATCGTCTTCGTCCACGAATTCGCGGGCGACTATCGCTCCTACGAATTGCAGATGCGCTATTTCGGGCAGCGTTATCGCTGCATCGCTTACAATGCGCGCGGTTATCCGCCTTCCGACGTACCGAAGGATGGCGAACGATACTCGCAGGAACGCGCGCGCGACGACATTCGCGCCGTGCTCGATGCGCTGAAGATCGGCAAGGCGCATATCGTCGGCCTTTCGATGGGCGGCTTTGCGGCGCTGCATTTCGGCTTCACTTATCCCGACCGCGCGCGCTCGATCGTGGTGGCTGGCTGCGGCTATGGCGCTGCCCCGGACAAGCGCGCGCAATTTGCGCAGGAAGCCGAAGCCGCCGCGCGCCAGTTCGAGGAGCAGACCATGGCCAAGGCCGCGGAGGCTTACGGTCTTGGGCCCACGCGCGTGCAATTCCAGAACAAGGACCGGCGCGGCTGGCAGGAGTTCGTCAATCAGCTCAGGGAGCATTCCACCGAAGGCGCGGCGTTGACCATGCGCGGCGTGCAGAAGCGGCGGCCATCGCTGTTCGATCTCGTCGAAAAGATGAAGGCGATGACGACGCCGACGCTGGTCATGACGGGCGATGAGGATTGGCCCTGCCTCGAACCGGGTCTGCTGATGAAACGCATGATCCCGAGCGCCGCGCTTGTAGTGATGCCGAACGCCGGCCACACCATTAACCTCGAAGACCCGGCGGCATTTAACCAGCACATTGCCGACTTCATCGTCACGGTTGACGCTGGGGCGTGGCGGACGCGCGATCCGCGCGCGATGGCGGCGTCGATCCTCGGCAGGTAGTGCTTGCTCGTCCCATCTGTCATTCCGGACGCCGCGGAGCGGCGATCCGGAATCCAGAGACAAGGCAAATCAGTGTAGCTGGATTCCGGATTCGCGCTTTCAGCGCGCCCCGGAATGGCGAGTGTGGATCAGGTGGTCGTGTAGCCGCCGTCGACCAGCATGTCGGCGCCAGTCATGAAGCTCGCTGCATCGCTGGCGAGGAACAGAGCGGCTTGCGCGATCTCGTCGGGCTGGCCCAGCCGATTCAGCAAGTGCTTGGGGCCGGACGTGCGCCGCGCGGTCTCCATGTCGCCGAAGCGCAGCACGAGCCGCCGTGTTTCGACCGCACCGGGCGAGAGCGCGTTCACGCGGATATTTTGCGCGGCGTGATCGACCGCCATCGCCCTGGCGAGCTGGATGATCGCGCCTTTTGACGTGCAATAGGCGGCACGCGCGGGGGCTGCCACGCGGCCGAGTTGAGAGGCGATGTGGATGATGCTGCCGCCGCCAGCCGCGATCATCGAAGGCATCACAGCGCGGCTCATGAGATAGGCGCCTGTCACGTTGACGGCCAGAACACGGTTCCAGTCAGCCGGCGTGGTGTCGAGTACATTACCGTTCGGGTCATCGGTGGCGGCGGCGTTGACCAGCACATGGATTGCACCAAACGTCTTTTGCACGGCTTCCGCCGCCGCGCGCGTGTCAGATTCGACGCTCACATCGCAGCGGCGCGCGATGGCGCGTCCACCTACTTTTTCGATGGCGCGCGCAGCTTCTTCCGCGGCGGCAGGATCGAGATCGAGGCAGGCGATTGCGGCGCCGGCGGTCGCGAAGGTCGTGGCAATGGCGCGGCCTATGCCGTTTCCCGCGCCGGTGACCACGGCCGTTCTGCCGCTGAGTGCGTTCATGACACGGCCGCGGCACTGCGGCCGAGATAGGCCTGCTGCACGCGCTCATCTTGTTTCAACATGCTGCATGCTCCGGATGCGATGATCGAGCCGGTCTGCAAGACATAGCCTCGGCTCGCCGTTTCCAGGGCGTAGCGGGCATTTTGTTCGACGAGCAGCACGCTGGTGCCGCTCTCGTTGATCGTGCGGATGGTGCGGAAAATATCCTGAACGACGAGCGGCGCGAGCCCGAGCGACGGCTCGTCGAGGCACAGCAGGCGCGGCTCGGACATCATCGCGCGGCCGAGGACGAGCATCTGCTGTTCGCCGCCACTCAGCGTGCCGGCGTTTTGCGCGGCGCGCGCTTTGAGCCGCGGAAACATGGCGAACATGCGCTCGATCAGCGATCTGATTTTAGCGGCCTCCCTGCGGAATTTGAAACCGCCGAGCTCGAGGTTTTCGCGCACGGTGAGGAACGGAAAGACATGCCGGCCTTCCGGCACGAGCGCAATGCCGAGCCTGCTGCGCTCATGCGACGGCAGGCGCGTGATGTCGCGTCCGCCAAAGCGAATGGCGCCGGCGCGCGGCAGCAGCGCCCCGGCGATCGCCCGGAGCGTCGTCGACTTTCCCGCCCCGTTCGCGCCGATGAGCGTGACGATCTCGCCTTCCTCGACGTGAAGCGTGATCTCGCGGCACGCGGGCACCTGTCCATAGGCGAGTTCAAGCCGTTCGGCGGCGAGCAAAAGGCTCATTTTGCTTCGGCTCCGAGATAGGCGGCAATCACGTCGGGATGCGTCTGCACGTCGGCTGGCGTCCCCTCGAACAGATATTGCCCGTAATCCATCACGAGGATGCGGTCGGCGATCTGCATCACCAGATCCATATTGTGCTCGACCATCACGACCGTCATGTCGCGCGCACGTAAGGCGGCGATCCGCCCCAGCAGAGCTTCGACTTCAACGGCATTGAGGCCCGCCGCCGGTTCATCGATCATCAGAAGACGAGGAGCGGTGGCGAGCGCGCGTGCAATTTCGAGCATGCGCTGTTCGCCATACGATAATGACCCGGCGGTTACCTGCGCGCGTTGCTTCAATCCGACGAAAGCCAGGAGGTCGAGTGCTTCGCTACGGCAGTGTTCCCGGTCGCGGCGGAACGCAGGACCGTGCAGCACGTATTGCCACAATGGCACTTCGTGCCGGATATGAAATCCAGCGAGCACGTTCTCCAGGACTGAGAGCTGCTTGAAGAGCCTGATTTTCTGGAATGTGCGGGCAATCCCATGGCGCACGCGCCGGTGCGACGGCATGCCGACAAGATCGATGCCCGCAAACGTCATGTTGCCGGCGTCCGGCTGATAGATGCCGCTCATCAGGTTGAGCAGCGTGGACTTGCCGGCGCC
>DASUKT010000003.1:0-2014 GCA_036278575.1 Pseudolabrys sp.
CGAAATGCCGTAGTCGTCGGCGCAGAGCCAGATTTGCCGGCGCGGCGCAGCCACCTTCTGTCACTCGGCCGCGTGCGGCGTAGCCGGTTGCGGCGCGGCTTTTTCGGTTGCGGCCTTCACGCTGTGCTCGGCGACAAAATAAACCGGCCGCCGTTTGCTCTCGGACAACAGCTTGCCGATGTATTCGCCGAGCACGCCGATCATGACAAGCTGCACGCCGCCAAGCACCATTATGCCGACAACGAGCGAGGGATAGCCGGGCACGTCCTTGCCGAAAAAAACGGTTTGCAGCGCGATCCAGAGGCCGAACAGCAATGCGCTGGCGGCGATCAGCATTCCGAGCAAACTTGCGAAACGCAGCGGCGCCACCGAGAACGAGGTCAATCCTTCGATCGAAAGTCCGATCAGTCTTCTTGCATTCCAGGTGCTGGCGCCGAACTGGCGCTCCGCCGGCTCGTAATCGACGCGCGACTGCCTGAAACCGATCCAGCTCGACAAGCCTTTGAAGAAACGATTGCGCTCCGGCAACTGCCGCAGCGCCGCCGCCGCCCGCGGCGACAGCAGGCGAAAGTCGCCGGCATCCTCCGGGATCGGATGGCGCGCGCCCCAGTTGATGAGCGTGTAGAACCATTTCACGCCGATGCGGCGGAGAAACGGTTCGTTCGCGCGATGCGCTTTGGCCGTGTAGACGACGTCGTCGCCGGAATCGAGCCAGCGTGAAACGAGTTGCTCGACGAGTTGCGGCGGATGCTGGCCGTCGCCGTCCATGAACAGCACGGCGCCGAGCCGCGCGTGATCGAGGCCGGCAAGCAACGCCGCCTCCTTGCCGAAATTGCGCGAGAGCGTGACGATCTGAACGTCGGTAGGGCCTGCCGCCAAGCCGCCGGCGATCGCGTTTGTGTCGTCGCTGCTGCCGTCATCGACGTAGACAATTTCGGTGGCAAGGTTGCGGCGCGTTTTGAGCGAACGCGCGACATCGATGATCGTCTCGTGCAATCGGGCAAGGCCGCCGGCCTCGTTGAACAGCGGAACGACAATGGAAAGCCCGGCCGCAGCTTGTTGCCGCCGCGCGCCTGTCATGTCTCCGTCGCCCGAACTCGTCTGCATGACCGGGTTCCGCTGTTGCACGTGGCGCGATCTATAGCTGAATCGGCCTATTCTGTCGCGTCTGCCGCTGGTTACAGAAGGGCTCGGCGCAGCCCGCTGGACGTGCTAACGAGACCGTCATGATTCCACCCCTCCGTGGATTGATCGGCCAACTCGACGGCGCCTGGGAAAGGCGCGCCGTCGCACTCAAAGCGGTCAGCTTTGCGACCGTCGGCATCGTCAATTCGGCCGTAGATTTCTGCGTCTTTTCCTTTGCCTATTACGTTCTCGTGCTGCCGATCATTGCATCGAACGCGCTGGCTTGGCTCGTCGCGATGACCGGCTCCTACATCATGAATTCGACGTTCACGTTTGCAGCCGAGTCGGGCGGCCGGCTCGCGCTTGGCCGCTATCTCGGCTTCGCCGTGTCACAGGTTGCGGGGTTTGCCGCCAACACCGGCACCGTCTGGTGCCTTGTCGAGTTGTTTTTTATTCCGGCATGGGCGGCGAAAATCGCCGCCATCGCCGTTAGCTTCGCGGTCAATTTCTCGCTCTCCCACTTTTTCGTATTCCGGACCGGCAAAAGTCTTCCCTCGTCATTCCAGGACGGCGCGTAAGCGCCGAACCCGGAATCCATAGGCCGCAGTGCCGGAATTATGGATTCCGGGCTCACGCGCGTCGCGCGTGCCCCGGATGACAAGAAAGGTCAGAGCGCCGCCTTGAGCTTTTCGTAAAGCGGGTTGTCGCGCGAGAACACGTAATCGAGATCGGCGACCGCGACGGCATCCGCGCCGTTCTCGCGCAGGAAGCCGGTCAGCGCATAGACCTGATCGGGCGGACAATGCAGCGTCAGCAGTCCGGATGCCGTTTGCTCGAACGGCGTTTCGACGCCGAAGCGTTCGCGCGCCTGTGCGACGACGCCGGCGTT
>DASUKT010000004.1:0-4058 GCA_036278575.1 Pseudolabrys sp.
GTCTTCGACGCGCTATGGCTCGCGAGCCTGGAATCCATATCCACCAAGCTTTCGATCAAATCGCAAGACCGGGGTTATGGATTCCGGCTCTCGCGCTTTCAGCGCTCGGCCGGAATGACAGAAACTACTTCTTCTCAGGCACTGCCGGCGCCGCTGGCGCGGGCTTCGCCGTGTCCGCCGGCTTATCCATGCGCTCGACCTTGCCTTCGGCGCGCAGCTTGGTCACGAGCTCGGCCTGCGCCTTGCGCGTGACGTAGTTCTCGATTTGCGGCTTGACCTCGTTGAACGTCGGCGTCGGTTTGTTGCGCTTGTCTTCTACCTTGATGACATGCCAGCCGAACTGCGTCTTCACCGGACCGGAGATTTGGCCCTTGTCCAGCTTGAAGGCGACTTCGGCGAATTCGGGCACCATTTGATCTTTGGTGAAATAGCCAAGGTCGCCGCCGTTCGCCTTGCCGGACGGATCCTCGGTCGTTTCGCTTGCGACCTTGGCGAAGTCCTCGCCCTTTTTCAGGCGGTCGATAATCGCCTTGATCTTGTCCTCGGCTTGCTTGCTCGCCTTCTCGTCACCGGCCGCGGCACGGATCAAGATGTGGCGCGCGTGTACCTCTTCCTCCGGCTTCATCTGCTTGACGGCTTCGTCATAAACCTTGTGCATTGCTTCGTCGGTGAGCGCCTGTTTGCCGGTGTATTTCAGCAGCGTTTCCATCAGCAGCTTGTTGCGCAACAAAGCGAGCCGATGCTTGAACAGGTCGGTGTCGCCGATCTTTTCCTTTTCGGCCTGCTGCGCCAGCAGCAGCATGTCGGCCGTGAAATTGATGAGGTAGTCGCGTTTCGCTTCCGCCGTCATCGGAGGGAGTTGTCCGGCTTCATCCTCGACGAGCGTGAGATCGCTTTCGTGGATTTCCGCGCCGTTCACCTTGGCGACGACGGGATCCTTATCTTTGTTATCCTGCGCAGCGAGCGGGCCGGCTGCGAGGGCGAGCATTGCCGCGGCGGCAAGAACGAGGCCTGACCGCCGAACAAGAGCCGGTGAGCCGGCGAGAAAAGAAATCGACATGGCATCGTCCTTGATATTGTGAACCCGTGTTCGAGCGGCGGTCTTGTGGCCCAACCATCATGGCTTTGCAATGGCCGCAGCACGCCTGAAACCTGACTTCCGCGTGATCCATCGCGCGGGAAACTCCCCATTTCAGCGTGCAATTGACAATAATGGGAGCGACTCCTATCTCTCGTCCGAGCCTGACTCGCCGCATCTTTCGTGGCCGTGTCGCGTTAACCTGCCCGAAAAGAGCCGCAATTCCGGAGCGCCGGAAGCATCCCGGTCCGGCGAGACGTTGGTAGAACCATCAGGTCTGAGATAAGGACTCCCCCATGATTGGCGCCGTCGCCCGCAAGCTGTTTGGCTCCGCCAACGACCGGCGGATCCGCAGCTATCAGCCCCGCGTCGCAGCGATCAATGCCTTGGAAAAAGAGCTGGAGGGGCTTTCCGACGACGAGTTGAGGGCGCGCACCGCGGCTTTCAAGAAGCAGATTGCTGACGGCACGTCGCTTGACGATGTCCTGGTGCCGGCGTTCGCCACCGTGCGTGAGGCGGCCAAGCGCACCATCGGCCAGCGGCATTTCGACGTGCAGTTGATCGGCGGCATGATCCTGCACGAAGGCCGTATCTCCGAAATGAAAACCGGCGAAGGCAAGACGCTGGTTGCAACGTTGGCGGTCTACCTCAATGCGCTTTCCGGACGCGGCGTGCACGTGGTCACGGTCAACGATTATCTGGCGAGCCGTGACGCTGAATGGATGGGCCAGATCTACGGTTTTCTCGGTCTCACCACCGGCGTGATCGTGCACGGGCTCGACGATGAACAGCGCAAGAAGTCATACGATTGCGACGTTACCTACGGCACGAACAACGAGCTCGGCTTCGATTATCTGCGCGATAATATGAAGTATCGCCTGGAGGACATGGTCCAGCGCGGGCATGTTTACGCCATTGTCGACGAGGTTGACTCGATCCTGGTCGATGAGGCGCGCACGCCGCTCATCATCTCCGGCCCGCTCGATGATCGCTCTGAATTTTACAACACCATCGACAGCTACATCCCGGCGCTCGATAAGGCCGACTACGAGGTCGATGAGAAGCAACGCACCGTGACGCTGACCGAAGCCGGCATGGAAAAGCTGGAGCAGCGGCTGCGGGACTCAGGCCAGCTCAAGGGGCATTCGCTCTACGACGTCGAGAACGTCTCCGTCGTGCACCACGTCAACCAGGCGCTGCGCGCACACAAGCTGTTCACGCGCGACAAGGACTACATCGTGCGCAACGGCGAGGTCGTCATCATCGACGAGTTCACCGGTCGCATGATGCCGGGCCGGCGATATTCGGAAGGGTTGCATCAGGCGCTCGAAGCCAAAGAGCACCAGCCGATCCAGCCGGAAAACCAGACGCTCGCCTCGATCACGTTCCAGAATTATTTCCGCATGTATGAGAAACTTGCCGGCATGACCGGCACGGCACTGACGGAAGCCGACGAGTTCATGGATATCTACGGCCTCGAAGTTCTCGAAGTGCCGACCAATATGCCGCTGATCCGCATCGATGACGATGACGAAGTTTATCGCACCGCGAAGGAAAAATACCGCTCGATCATTGCGCTGATCGAAGATTGCAAGCAGCGCGGCCAGCCGGTCCTGGTCGGCACGACCTCGATTGAAAAATCCGAGCAACTGGCGGACTTTCTGCGCAAAGAAGGTTGGGAACAGCACGACTTTTCCGATCCGAACGCCTTTGCCAAGCTCTATTCGGGCGCCGAAGGTGCTTCAAAGACCAAGGTATTCGCGATTCTGAACGCCCGCTATCACGAGCAGGAAGCTTACATCGTTGCGCAGGCCGGTGTGCCCGGTGCGATTACGATCGCGACGAACATGGCGGGCCGCGGCACCGACATTCAGCTTGGCGGCAATGCCGATATGCGCATCCGTCAGGAATTAGCGGATATCGAGGACTATGCCGTGCGTATGCGCGATCCTCGCGCCGATACCATTCGCGCTCAGGTCGCGCGCCTGAAAGAAAAAGCGCTCGCCGCCGGCGGATTATACGTGCTCGGGACCGAGCGTCACGAAAGCCGCCGCATCGACAACCAGTTGCGCGGCCGCTCCGGCCGTCAGGGCGATCCGGGCCATTCCAGGTTTTTCCTCTCGCTCGAAGACGACCTGATGCGCATCTTCGGTTCCGGCAAGCTCGACGGGATGTTGCAGAAGCTCGGACTGAAGGAGAACGAGGCGATCATTCATCCCTGGATCAATAAGGCGCTGGAGAAGGCGCAGCAGAAGGTGGAGGCGCGCAACTTCGATATCCGCAAGAACCTGCTCAAGTTCGACAACGTAATGAACGACCAGCGCAAGGTCATTTTCGAGCAGCGCCTTGAGCTGATGCGGGAAGACACGGTTGATGAGACCATCGCCGACATGCGCCATGAGGTGGTGCATGATCTGGTGGCTAAATTCATTCCGGAAAACGCTTATCCGGAGCAGTGGGACGTAAACGGCCTCGACGAAGCGTTGAAAAACGTCTTGACCCTCGAACTACCGGTGAAGGACTGGGCGAAGGAAGAAGGCATCGCCGGCGAGGAAGTGCGCGAGCGCCTCGATAAGCGCGCCGACGAATGGATGGCGGCAAAGGCAGCCAAATGGACGCCGGACGTCATGCGGTACGTTGAGAAATCGGTTCTGCTGCAGACGCTCGATCACCTCTGGCGAGAGCATCTTGTGATGCTCGAGCACCTGCGCCAGGTGATCGGCTTGCGCGGTTATGGTCAGCGCGATCCGCTCAACGAGTACAAGGCGGAGGCTTTCGGCCTGTTCGAGGCGATGGTCGCGCGCCTGCGCGAGGCCGTGACCGCGCAGCTTATGCGTGTCGAAGTCGTGACACAGCCGCCGCCGGAAGAGCAGAGCAATTTGCCCTACATGGAAGCCCATCACGTCGACCCGAATACCGGAGACGATGAAGTCATGTTGCCGGAGCCGGCCCTTGCCGCCACCGGTCCGCTGCTTGCACC
>DASUKT010000005.1:0-6570 GCA_036278575.1 Pseudolabrys sp.
AGCGCCGACGTTTCGACGAGCGCGACCACATCGTCCCCTCCCCCCTTGAGGGGGAGGGACAGGGAGGGGGGTAGTGGTTGGGCTGAAAAACCAGCAACCACCCCCCTCCCCAACCCTCCCCCTCAAGGGGGGAGGGAGCGCGCCACACACGAGGAGAGGATAGCGCAAAGCAACAACGCTCCCATCGCCCAGCGCCAGATCAATTACCGTCTGCGCGACTGGGGCATTTCGCGCCAGCGCTATTGGGGCTGCCCGATCCCGATCATCCATTGCGCCAAATGCGGCGTGATGCCGGTGCCGGAAAAAGACTTGCCCGTGAAGCTCCCCGAAGACGTCACCTTCGACAAACCGGGCAATCCGCTCGCTCGCCATCCAACCTGGAAGAACGTCAAGTGCCCGCAATGCGGCGGCGATGCGCGGCGCGAAACCGACACCATGGATACGTTCGTCGATTCGTCGTGGTACTTCGCGCGGTTTACCGATCCGTGGATCGCAAATGCGCCGACCGACCGCAAGCAAGTCGACAAGTGGCTGCCGGTCGATCAGTACATCGGCGGCATCGAGCACGCGATTTTGCATCTGCTCTACTCGCGCTTTTTCACGCGCGCGATGAAGAAGACCGGCCACGCCGGTCTCGACGAGCCATTTGCCGGCCTGTTCACGCAAGGCATGGTCGTGCACGAAACCTATCGCAAGAGGAACGGCGAATGGGTAGTGCCGGCTGAAGTGAAAATCGAAACCTCCGGCGACACACGCCGTGCGATGTTGATCGCAACCGGCGAGGAAATCGAAATCGGCTCCATCGAAAAGATGTCGAAGTCGAAAAAGAACACGGTCGATCCCGACGACATCATGGAAAGCTACGGCGCCGACACAGCGCGCTGGTTCATGCTGTCCGACTCACCGCCCGAGCGCGACGTGATCTGGAGCGAGGAAGGCGTGCAGGGCGCGAGCCGCTTCGTGCAGCGGCTGTGGCGGCTCGTCGGCGAAATTGCCGACGTAAATGCTACTGCCGCGCGCCCCGCGCAATTCGGTGATGCTGCACTCGCGGTTCGCAAGGCCGCGCACCGCGCGCTCGCCAACGTCTCCGACGACATTGCGCGCCTGCGTTTCAACCGCTGCGTCGCTCACATCTACGAGTTTGCCAACGCGTTGAGCGAGGTCATCGGCGGCATCGAAACGGCGGTCGCACCCGACCTGGCCTGGGCCCTGCGCGAAGCGGGCGACATCCTGGTCCGGCTATTCCACCCGATGATGCCGCATCTGGCGGAAGAGTGCTGGGCGGCGCTCGCCCACAAGACGCTGGTGGCCGTCGAAGCATGGCCGCAGCTCGAGCCGGAATTGCTGGTCGAAAACACCATCACCTTGCCGGTCCAGGTGAACGGCAAGAAGCGCGGCGATGTCACCGTGCCGCGAGACGCCGGAAAAACCGATATTGAGACTGCCGTTCTGGCGCTCGATGCGGTAAAAAGAGCGCTCGACGGCAAAAGCCCGAAAAAGGTCATCGTCGTCCCGCAGAGGATCGTCAATGTGGTGGCATGATCCATCGTCATTTCGGAGCGGACGCCCAAGCGCAGCGAAGGCGGACGAACCCGGAATCCAGATGCTCGGAAATCGTGCCGTGTCTGGATTCCAGCTCTTGCGGCTACGGCACCCGGCCGGAATAACGGGGGAAAATTCGCGTCGCGTGATCCGTCTGCTTGCCGTGGTCGCGCTCGCAGGGCTTACGGCCGGCTGCTTCGAACCGCTGTACGGCACGCGATCGTCAGTCGGCGGAGAAGGCGTTGGCCCAAAACTCGCCGCCGTGAATGTTGCGCCGATCGACACGCCGAACGGGACGCGGCTGGCGCGGCTCGGCGTCGACGTTCGCAACGACCTGATCTTCGGTCTCACCGGCGGCAGCGGCGGCGCTGCCCCGACGCATCGGCTGGATATCCGGCTCGCGGCGCGGCAGTTGCAGGTGATTGTCGATGTCAACACCGCGCGCCCCGACGTGCAGAACTACGGCATCGATGCAACCTACACGCTGACTGATCTTTCCACCGGAAAGAAGGTCGTCGAAGGTCAGACATTCTCGCGCGTGTCCTACGATATTCCCGGCCAGCAGCAGCGGTTTGCCGGCGCGCGGGGCCTGCGTGATGCCGAAGACCGCGCGGCACAAGTGATCGCCGATAACATCCGCACGCGGCTGGCGTCGTATTTCGTGGCGGGCAGTTAGTCGCACGCGCTTTTCCCGCTCCCCTCGGGGGCTGTGACGCGCCGCCAACCGGCGAACTTTATGCCGTGGACTCTCTCCGCCTCTCCATGAGGATGGAACAGGCCGTAACGGACATTTCGATGCCGCCCAATGAGTCTCCCTCTGCATATCATTCGCCGCGCTCTCTAATCTTCGCCTCAACGCGCGACGGCGTGGCGCTGCCGGTGATCGACGTCACCGATCCGCGCTTCGCCGTGCCGGACGACGCGGACAGCCTCGCCCGCCTGTTCGCACAATCGACCGTAGAAGAGCGGCGCAACCGGCGCCTGCCCAATTTCATCATGCGCTTCCTGCTGCGGCGGGCGATGAAGCAATCGCTGATCCTGCGTGCGTTGTTCGGCGGCGAAGCGCCGTTTGTCGACGGGGTCACAACCTATCTGCTGAAGCTCGGCACCGAGCTTCCCGCGCCTTACGACAGTCCGATGGACAAGCGTGTCGCCGCCTCGCCGCATTTGACGCTTCTGCGCCTGCGCACGCAGCAGGTCGCGAAGCTGCTCGCCGATGGGCTCGCGCCGCAGCTGCTGAAGGCGAAGTCGGCGCCGCTGCATCTCGTCAACATCGCCGGCGGCCCCGCAATAGACAGCATGAACGCGCTGATCCTACTGCGGCGGCACGACGGCGATCTGCTGCGGCGGCCGATCGTTATCCATGTCCTCGACCGGGACGATGCCGGTCCGTTTTTTGGCGGCAACGCGCTCGCCGCGCTGATGCATGACGGCGCCCCGCTCGCCGGGCTGAAGATTGATTTCCGTCATCGACATTACGACTGGAATACGCCCGAACTATTGGGAGCGCTGCTGGGTGAGGTGAACGCATCCGGCGCGATTGTCGCCGCGTCGTCGGAAGGAGGACTGTTCGAATACGGCAGCGACGATGCGGTCGTGAAGAACCTGACGGTCTTGCGGACCCACCGTGTAGGCGTCGTAGTGGGGTCGGTCACCAGCGCGGACGCGGGCCACCGCCGCAGGATCACCGCCACTCGTTTCAAGCTGCATCCGCGCGGCCTCGACGGATTTGCGCCGCTCGCCGGTCGCGGCGGCTGGCACATCGCGCGCAGCGAGCCGGCGCAAATCAGCGACCAGGCGCTGCTGGCGCCGGCTTGATTGCCCGATGCCGATGCGCGCATTAGCTTATCCGCCATGACCGCCCTCAAGGCCTCCGACGTCGACCGCTTCATTGCCAGGCCAGATCCGCGCCAGCCCATCGTGCTGATTTACGGGCCGGATGCAGGACTCGTGCGCGAACGCGTCGATGCGCTGGTGCGGGCATCCGTTGATGATCCGAATGATCCGTTCGCGCTGGCGCGGATCACCGGTGAAGATATTTCGGCCAATCCGTCCCGCCTCGTCGAAGAAGCACACACCGTGCCACTGTTCGGCGGACGCCGTGCCGTCTTGGTGCAGGTCGGGCCGCGGCACAACATCGCGCCCGCGATCGAAATGCTGACAGCTTCGCCCTCAGCCGAGTGCCGCGTGATCGTTGAGGCGGGTGACCTGAAAAAAAGCTCGCCGCTGCGCAAAGCGTGCGAGAGCGCAAAATCAGTCGCTGCTCTTCCATGCTATCCGGACGGCGCGCGCGATATTGCCCGCCTGATCGATGAAGAAATGCGCGCCGCCAAACTGACGCTCGCGCCCGATGCGCGCGCCGCGCTCACATCGTTGCTCGGCGGCGACCGTCTCGCCTCGCGCAGCGAGCTGCACAAGCTGGCCCTGTACGCCATGGGAAAAGAGCGCGTCGAACTCGACGATGTCCGCGCCGTCGTGACCGACGCCTCCGAGCAGGAAGTGGACGGCGCGATCGATGCCGCTTTTGCCGGAAAGATTTCGGAGACCGAAAGCGAATTTGCCAAGGCGCGCGGCAGTGTCGGCAGCGCCGGCGCGATCGTCTCGGCTGCGCTGCGTCATGTCGCGATGCTGCATAAAGTGCGTCTTTTCGTCGACGACGGCGACGACCCGAAAACCGCGCTCAAGCGCGGCGCGCCGTTCATTCACTTCAGCCGCGCCGATGCGGTCGAAACCGCGCTGAGAAACTGGACCTCGGCGCGCCTGCTGCGCGCCATGCAGCAACTCGCCGCCGCGCTCCTCGAAACGCGGCTGCAAGCCGATCTCTCCGACTCGATCGCGCGCCGGACGCTTCTGTCGCTGGCGATGAGCGCGCGCCGGAACCATTAAGGCGGGGTGCCCCGCTATTTCGGTTTTGAGACGCCGCCGCTCGGACCGCCATCGGATTCCGCTAAGAAAACGTGCGCACGATCCCACAACAGTGTGACCATCCATCCCGTCGAAACGCCGACAAAGCCGCCGCCGATCACGTCACCGAGGAAATGATAGTCTGCGCCAACCAGGCCGACCGCGACCGCCAGTGCAATGAGCAGCCATAATGCCCTGAGCCGCGGATAAAAAATCCATAACACCGAAATGACCGCGCAGGTCACGGTTGTGTGGCCGGACGGGAAAGACGCGTAGGCCTCCCCGCCGTGAAAAAAGTTGAATCCGAAGACATTGTCGTGGATCAGCGAGGGATTGCTGTGCGTCCATGTGTCGGGCCAGGTACGGCCGAAAACGAACTTGAGCTGATTCTTGATTGCCTCTGCCACGATAACGCTGACGCTGCAAAGAAGAACCGCCGCGGCCAATCGCGAGGGCGGATAGGCCGCGAGCGCCCGCACGCCGATCGCGACAAAGCAGACGACGGCCAGCGGCAGCAGCGGATCGGGAATGTGGGTTAATTTCTCGAACGCCTCCCGGTGCGGAAACGTCCGATGCACGAACAGTGCGATCGGCCGATCGAGCCACGCGTATGAGACGATTACCGCGGCGGCGGTCGTCGCCAGGCTCAGGAGCCATCGTTGAAGTGCGCTCATTGCGCGAGCCTTTTGACGCGCGCCGCATCCCTGCGCAAGCGCCTGCGTGACGATTTTCGCCTGCTTTCGCGGCGCTCAGGCCGGCCCCGGCTTGAAAATGAAAGGGCCGGAGAATCATCTCCGGCCCTCAATATTTACGGCAGTTCAGCGGACGGGATCAGCGCGATGCGTCGTGTCGCTCGTGATGCGAAACGTGGCGGTGATGGCGGTAATGACGGTGGTGATGCAATCCGAGCCCGCGCGAGATACTCGGGCCCGCCGTATAGCCGACGACCCCGCCGGCGACCAACCCGATCGGCCCGCCCACGATGGCGCCGGCCAGAGCGCCGCCCGCCGCGTCGCCTATCCTTTCCCCAGCCTGGGCAGGCGCCGCCGCAACCGTAAGACCCGCCGCGAGTGCCGCAACAGCGAATAGCGTTTTCATGGTGCCTCTCCTCCGTGAAAGCTGGTTGATCTCAAGCGGACTAACGCATGCCGATGCGGCAACGCTGTGAAGCGCGTGCGTTATGCACAGCCTTGTCGAAGCAAGAGCGGCTTCAGATCCGGCCGACCAGCAGCAAGACGATCAGGATGATAAAGATCAGTCCGAGACCGCCTGATGGATAATAGCCCCACCCCGTACTATAGGGCCACGTCGGCAACGCGCCGATCAGTAGAATGATAATGATGATGAGCAGAATCAGCCGCATCGTCGCCTCCTCAGCACAAGCGAGGCCCCAACGCCGTGTTCGCAAGTTTGGTTCCATTGGCGACATATCGCGCCGGAACGGCCTTGCTGATAACTTGAACGCCAATATTGTGCAGCGCGAATAGCCTGCATCGCGAAACGACGTGACCGTACACCCAGCCGAGATAAGAGTTTTCAGCACGCACGCGCTCTACGAAGTGCTGCGCGAGCTCGGGCCTGCTTTCGAGCGAACGAGCGGCTGTAACCTGTCATGCACGTTCGATCCGACCAAAGCCGTCAGACGGCGGATCGACAATGGCGAAGCGTTCGACGTCGCAATCGTTACGCGGCCGGTGATTGAGGAGCTGGTACGGCGCGGGGCCATCGTCGCCGATACATGCGTTGATTTCGGCCGCTCGGGGTTGGGCGTTTCCGTGCGCAAAGGGGCAGAAAAGCCGCGCATTGCAACCGTCGAAGACTTCAAGCAGGCGCTGCTCGCGGCCCGCTCAATCGTTCGCTCCGCGGAAGGAGCGAGCGGACAATATTTCGAAACACTGCTCGATCGACTCGGCATCGGCGAAACCGTGCGCGGCAAGATCAGGATCGGGCAAAGCGGGCGCGTTGCCGAACTGGTGGCCAGCGGCGAAGCGGAAATGGCCGTGCAGCAGATAAGCGAGCTGCTGCCGGTTGCGGGCGCCGGCTATGTCGGGCCGTTTCCCGCCGAATTGCAGCACTATACGGATTTTGCCGGCGGCATTGCCGCCGCGTCTCAAGCACGCGCCG
>DASUKT010000006.1:0-5035 GCA_036278575.1 Pseudolabrys sp.
GAGACCGGCAAATCGATGCCGGATTCCACGATCAAGCTCTGTGATGAAGCCGATGCAATTCTGCTCGGCGCATGCGGCCTTCCGTCGATCCGCTATCCCGACAACACTGAGATCATGCCGCAGGTGGAGCTGCGCTTCATCTTCGATCTCTACGCCGGCGTGCGTCCTGCGCGGCTGGTGCCGGGCGTGCCGAGTCCGATCGTCGGTGCGGGAGAACGCGGGATCGACTTCGTGCTGATCCGCGAGTCGACCGAAGGCCTGTTTTCGTCCATGGGCAAAGGCGTCACGACGCACGACGAGGCGCGCGAGACGCTCGTCGTCACCCGCGACAAGACCGAACGCCTGTTCGATTTCTCGCTCAGGCTTGCCCAGCGCCGCAAGAAACGCGGCAAGCCCGGACGGCTGACGCTCGTCGACAAGGCAAACGTGTTCAAGGCGTTCAACTGGCAGCGTGACATTCTCAACGAGCGGAAGCCGAAATTCCCCGATGTCCAGACCGACATGCTTTACGTCGACGCATGCGCCGCCATGATGGTGCGCAAGCCCTGGGACTTCGATGTGATGGTGATGGAGAATATGTTCGGCGACATCCTCTCCGATCTCGCCGCCGGGCTGGTCGGCGGCCTGGGCCTCGCACCGTCGGCCGATGTCGGCGACAAGCACGCCGTGTTCCAGCCCTGCCATGGCACCGCGCCTGACATCATGGGCCAGGGAAAGGCCAATCCGACAGCCATGATCCTGTCTGCGGCCATGATGCTCGACTGGCTCGCCGACCGGCACGATCGTCCGGCGGCGGCGGAAGCGGCGCAGCGGATCGAACGGGCGGTCGATAAGGCGTATGCGTCGGGCATCAAGCCCATGGAATTCGGTGGAACCGATGGAACCGCCGCCATGGCCGCGGCCGTACTTAAAGCACTGGATTAGCTCGTTAGCGTAGCACTTTAAAAGTAGAAAACATTGGGCCACGCAAGCGCGTTATTGCCGAGTTTCCAATGGGAACGCCTTAGTTTTTGAGGAATTGTAAGATCACATACTAAAATACCGAGGAGACGTGCGCATGAGCACCTCATTCAGAAAATTGCTTATCGCCGCCGGTGCGATCGCCGCAATCACCATCGGCTCCACAGCTCCAGCGAGCGCGCGCTGGCACGGCGGTTGGCATGGTGGCTGGCATGGCGGTTGGCACCATGGCGGATGGGGCCGGGGCTTCGGTCCCGGATTCATCGGTGGACTTGCGCTCGGCGCGGCCGTTGCGTCGCCATATTACTACGGCGGACCTTATGCATACGGTCCGGGCTGTTACCTTTCGCGCCGGCTCGTTGTCGATCGTTGGGGTTACAGGCACTGGCGCCGCGTGCGCGTGTGTTACTGATTGGATGCCAGAGCCCGACGTATCGGCGTCGGGCTCTTCGCGATTCGTCATGGAGCGGCGGTTATAGGCCGACAAAATCCTTGACCGCCGCGATAAATGCTTGCGGCTGTTCGAGCGGCGGACAGTGGCCGCAGCCGGGCAATTCGACGTATCGCGCACCCGCGACTTTCTCCGCAATCTCCTTATTAAGTGCCGGCGGAGTTGCCTGGTCGAGCTCACCGCACAGGACAAGGGTCGGCGTGCGTACGCGGTTGAGCAGTGGCGTCAGATCGGCTTCCTGCAAAATTTTGCAGGCCGCCCGGAATCCCTTGGGATCGATTTCCATCAGCACACGCTTTCGTTCCTCGATCAGTTCAGGATGGGCGGCAAGATAAGCGGGTGAGAACACGCGCTTGGCTGCAATTTCCGCGACCGCACCAAGGCCGCTGGCGGCCACCTTCTCCGCCATGACGCGAAAAGCCTGCCGGCCCTCATCGGGAAATCCGGCGGCAGCGTCAGAGACGAGCAGCTTGTCGATGCGCTCCGGATGCGAAATCGCAAAGGCAAGTGCAACGGTGCCGCCGAAGCCGTTGCCGATCAGCACCGCATCGTTCGCAATGCCGAATTCCTCGAAACCGTCCTCGATGCGCGCGACATAAGCGTCCATCAGCGCAACCGGCGTCGGCTCCGAGCCATGGAAGCCCGGCAGATTGATCAGCGTGACGCGTTTCCTGGCCGCCAGGTCCGGCAGGACCGGATCGAACGCATGGCGGTCCGCCAGCAGCGAATGAAGGATCACCACGTCGCTGCCCTGCCCGGTGCGGGCCGCTGTCAAAGCGCCGTGCGCAGCCGCCAATTCTTCAACCTGCATTGCATACTCCTTTTTAAAGTCCCGACCGGAACGCCGGAAAATACAAGGGCCGGCCTGCTGCTCGTGGCAATAAAGCGAACCTCGCCTTGTTTTTCTACCTATGCAAACATTGCATCGGGGGTTAACGGTCCAGGCAAACAATTCCATCCTACGCGGGTGTCCACATACGCCCCGCAGAACGGCTCACGAACAAAAGAGGCAAGGGGAGGAAATTCAATGTTCGGTATGAGGCAGACGCGCAAAGTCGCGCTATTCGCGCTGCTGGCGGCCGGTTTGGTCGCTTCGGCGCTCGGGGCCGACCCGGTCCGGGCGCAGACCTACGGCTTTGCGACGATGCAGCCCGGCACGCTCAGCCACACCTCGGCGACCGCTGTCGCCAAGGTTTTGAAGCAGAAAGGGGGCATGAACGTCGTCGTGCAGCCGACCGCGGGCGAAACCGTGCTCATTCCGCTGGTCAGCCGCGGCGAAGCCGAATTCGGCATCGCCAACATTTTCGAGGTGCTCGGCGCACGAAAGACCAGCCCCAATATTCGCCTGATCGGATCGCTGCACTCGCTGCGCGGCGCATTCTGGGTGCGCAAAGATACCAACATGAAGACGATGGCCGATCTGAAAGGCAAACGGGTCGGCATGGGCTATTCCGCCATGCGCACCATCGATCCCCTCGTGCGGGCCATCCTCGCAACCGGCGGGCTGACCGAAAAAGACGTGAAACCGGTGCTCATTCCGAATGTGATCCGCGGCGCCGACGATTTTGTTGCCGGCTCGGCGGACATGTTTTTCTTCGCCTTCGGCGCACCAAAGGTGCGTGAGGTCGATGCCACCGTTGGCGGTATTCGCGCGCTCGAAATCCCCAAGAGCGGAATGGCGGCCGCGAAGAAACTTTTGCCCGAAGGCTATCTGAGCCCTGCCGTCCCCAATGGCTTTTTCATCGGCGTCGAACATCCGATGGGCGTTTACACATGGGACAACATGATCTTCACCAACGCCAAGGTGCCCGACGATGTCATCTACAAGGCGATCGACACGATGGTGAAGAACAAGGCCGATCTCGTCGCAATCCAGCCCGCGCTACGCGAATTCTCGGCCGAGAATCTCTACAAGAAGTATGACATTCCCTATCACCCCGGCGCCTTGAAGTACTTCAAGGACCATAACATCCAGCCCAAGGCCATCGATTGAGCGAAGAGCGCATCATTCCCGATGCGGCGGAGTTTGCCTCCGCCGCATCGCGGGCGACCGTGCTTTGGACGAACGTCTTCCAGTCCTTGCTGGTGGCGGTGGTCGTGCTGTGGGTGCTCGACATTCCGCGGCAGGTATTCAACGTCTCGTTTTACACCGAGCAGATGCTCACGGTCTGCCTGGGGCTGACGCTGGCGCTCGCCTATATTGCCGACACCTCGCGCCCCCGCAAATGGTTCGACTGGGCGGCGGTGATCGTTTCGCTCGCGCTCTGCGGGTATATCGCCGCGCGCTATGAGCAGTTGACGCTTGCCACCGCGTTTCTCCCGCTCGACGGCACGATCATCAGCGCGATCCTGGTCGCACTGATTATGGAAGCGAGCCGCCGCACGAACGGATGGGGTTTCGTGTCGATGATCGCGGCGATGGCGGTTTACGTCTACATCAGTCCGCATCTGCACGGCGACTTTCAGACGCGCTACGTCTCGCCGGAACGCATGATCTCGTATCTCGGTCTCGATATTAACGGCGCTATCGGCGCGATCCTCCATGTTGCCGTCGTCGTCGTCATTCCCTTTACGATTTTGGGCCAGGTGCTGGCGCGCACGGGTGGCGCGGATTTTTTCGCCGATATCTCGATGTCAGCGATGGGCCGCTTTCGCGGCGGCGCGGCGAAGATCGCGGTCGTAGGCTCGGCATTGTTCGGCATGATTTCCGGCAGCGCGGTGAGCAACGTGCTCGCCGTCGGCATCGTCACCATTCCGACGATGACGAAATCCGGCTTTTCGCCTTACCGCTCGGCGGCGATCGAAGCGGTCGGCTCAACGGGTGGCCAGTTGATGCCACCTGTCATGGGCGCTGCCGCCTTCATCATGGCCGAATTCCTGCAGGTGCCCTATGGCGCCGTCTGCCTCGCGGCGGCGATCCCGGCGTTCCTTTATTACGCGTGCCTGTTCTTCCACGTCGACCTCGAGGCCGCCAAGCAAAAGATCGGCGCAGCGCAGGTCGCCGATGCGCCGCCCGTTTCCGAGGTGCTCAGGTCCGGGTGGCACTTCATCGTCCCCATTGTGTTCCTGGTCGTCGCCTTGATGTATCCCGACCTGACGCTGCTCACACCGGAAAAAGCCGCGATCTACGCGACCGCAATCTTGATCGTGCTGGCGATGATCTTCGGTTATCGCGGCAAGCGGCTCGGCATCCTCGACGTGCTCAAGGCGATCATGGAAACCGGCCGCGTTTCGCTCGACATCATCCTGATCGGCGCGGCGGCCGGCGTGATGGTCGGCATCATGAGCATTTCAGGGCTCGCCTTCAGCATGACGATCCAGTTGCTCGCGCTCGCCGGCGGCAATGTTTTCACGCTGCTGCTGCTGATCGCCGTGCTCGCTTTCGTGCTCGGGATCGGTCTGCCGACGGTGAGTGTTTACATCCTTACTGCCACCCTGCTCGCACCGGCGCTGGTCAAGCTCGGCGTGACGCCGATGGCCGCCCACATGTTCGTCATGTACAACGGCATTCTCTCGATGATCACGCCGCCCGTCGCGTTTGCCGCTTATGCAGCGGCCAATATCGCACGCACGGACGGCTGGAATACGGGATGGATTGCCTGCGTCGTCGGCTGGAGCACATTC
>DASUKT010000007.1:0-3128 GCA_036278575.1 Pseudolabrys sp.
GGCGGCTCGGCTCGTTGGTCATGCACGCGGCCGACGCCAACCAGGTCCCGGCCGGCGGCGCGCTCGCCGTCGATCGCGACGGATTTTCCGCTGCGATCACCGACGCGCTGGAACAGCATCCGAATATCACCATCGCGCGCGAGGAGGTCAGCGACCCACCACCCGATTGGGACAGCGCGATCGTTGCAACGGGTCCGCTCACATCCCAGGGACTGGCATCGGCCATCCGGCAGCTCAGCGGGCAGGACGCCCTCGCCTTCTTCGATGCAATTGCCCCGATCGTTCACCGCGACACGATTGATTTCGGCACCGCGTGGTTTCAGTCCCGCTACGACAAAACAGGCCCCGGCGGCTCCGGCGCCGACTACATCAACTGCCCGCTCGACCGGGAGCAGTACCATGCCTTCGTCGCCGCGCTGGTTGGCGGCGAGAAGACATCGTTCCACGAATGGGAAACATCGACGCCTTATTTCGATGGCTGTCTGCCGATCGAAGTAATGGCGGAACGCGGACCCGAAACGCTGCGGCACGGGCCGATGAAGCCGTTTGGACTGACAAATCCGCACCGGCCGGACGTCAAATCTTATGCCGTTGTGCAACTCCGCCAGGACAACAGGCTCGGCACGCTGTTCAACGTGGTCGGCTTCCAAACCAAACTGAAACATGCCGAGCAGGTTCGCATTTTTCGGACGATTCCCGGCCTTGAGCAGGCCGAGTTTGCGCGGCTCGGCGGGCTGCATCGCAACACATTTCTCAATTCGCCGAAGCTGCTCGACGGCACGCTGCGGCTCAATGCCGAGCCGCGCTTGCGCTTTGCCGGCCAGATCACCGGCTGCGAAGGCTATGTTGAATCGGCCGCCGTCGGTTTGCTGGCGGGACGCTTTGCGGCGGCAGAACGGCTTGCCGAACCGTTACGTCCACCACCGCCAACCACCGCTCACGGCGCGCTGCTTGCGCACATCACCGGCGGTCACGTCGAGACGATTGACGCCGGCCCGTCATCATTTCAGCCGATGAACGTGAACTTCGGCCTGTTTCCGCCACTGCCGTCGGTGCCTGAATTCGATCCGCAAGGACGGCAGTTCGGCCGCGGCTCGGCCAGAAATCTCGCCCGCAAGGCGGCGCTCAGCCGGCGGGCGTTGGCTGATCTTGAACATTGGCTGCGTGGCGATGAGCTGCGCTCCGCCGCAGCTGAATAAGCAACCGTGCATTCACGCAAAGATGCGGCTGGGCTTGTGCGCGGCGCGCCATAAGCGCCATTGCCGCCGCCATCGCGGCGCTGCCGTCAATTTGAAAGGATCGTCGCCAAGTCTTTCGAGACGCATGAGCAGCGGCCGCACCAAAGCGACCGGCAATATCGCCGGCAGAATCGAAGTTGGTAGAGCGGAAAAATCTCGGTGCGCGGCGCCGAGGTGGTCTTGGGCGCAGATCCGCAACTCGGCAATCGTTTTCCGCAATTCCTGAGTTGGCTGTCCGCCAAGAGCGGTCTGCGGCGTCGCACCGTGCCGCAGCAATAAATCGAGTGGCATGTACATCCGGCCGTGCGCGACATCGCGGGCGAAATTGCGCAGCACGCCCGCTATTGTATACGCAATCCCGACGTGACGAATAACGGCACTTGCCGCAACGGAACGGCCGCCGAGAATATCAGCGGCAAGCGCAAACACCGTCGCTTCGGTCCGTTCCGCGTAAATCTCGAGATCGAGCAATCCGGCAAACGGTTGTTCGTAAAAATCAAATGCATGGCCGTCGATAAGCGCAAAAAGCGTTTGAATGTCGATGCCGTGCCGCTCAATCACAACGCGTAGTGCAGCCGCAACAGGATGCGCCCGTTCTTCGCCGCTCCGCTCGCCCGCGAGCGCCTCGCGCCACCATTGCAGCCGAATTTCGCCGGCCATCGGCTCACGCACAGCGTCACGCACGCGGGCGATTTCGGCGTTGAAGGCAAAAAGCGCATACAGCGCATCTCGATCCGCCTCCGGCGCAAACAAGGAAGCGAGAAATCGATCATGATCGGCTTCGCGCACCAACGCAGCGCAATGCTCAAAATTACCGTTCATTGCCGATCGGCTGGCTGGACTAATCAACCGCGATTAAAGCAGCGCCAACGCGCCGCCGTTCCGCAAGCAAAATATTATAAGTCCGCACGGCCGGGCCGGTCTGCATGGCGTCGACCGACATATGTAGTTCACGGAATCGCCCCCGAAGCATTTCGGGTAGCGGCTGCATGTCAATGCCGCATCCGATCAGAAAGATGTCGAGCTCGGCCGCCCGCGCAAATACAAGCGAAAGGTGCCCGGCCGTCAAATCCTCAAATCTGGAAACAGCCAACGGCCAAATGCCGTCAGGCAAGCAGAGAAGCGAACCGCGGTGCGACATGCCAGCGAAGCGAAAGCCGCCATTGCCGTAGGCATCAATGGGCGCCGGGCTCGGCAGGTGCGGCTGATCCGCTCCGGGCCGGTTATCCGTCGGCACCTCAGGGCTTCTTGTCGCGGTCGGACGATGTCAGGGAGTCGCGGCCGGTGCCGACGCCGAGATAGATCAGGATCGGCGATGCAATAAAGACCGAGGTGTAGGTGCCGACCAGCACCACGCCGAACATCATGGTCGCCGTGAAGCTGTGGATCGCCTCGCCGCCGAACAACAGCAACGCAAGCAGCGCAAGGCTGACGGTGACGTGCGTGATGACGGAGCGCGACAGCGTCTGGTTCACCGAGGCGTTGAGCAGCTCCGGCATCGGCAGCTTCTTGTAGCGCCGCAGCATTTCGCGAATTCGGTCGTAGATGACAACCGTGTCGTTGAGCGAATAGCCGAGGATCGTGAGCAACGCCGCGATGCTGGTCAGGTCGAAATCGATCCGCGTCAGCGACATAAAGCCGATGGTAAGCACCAGGTCGTGCACGTTGGCGATCATCGCGCCAAGCGCAAACTGCCACTCGAAACGGAACCATAGGTAGATCAGGATTCCGGCGATGGCGAAGATGAGGCCGATTGTGCCGTAGGACAAAAGCTCGCTGGAAACCCGCGGCCCCACCACTTCCACGCGGCGATAGTCGACTTCACTGCCCAGCGCGCCTCGCACTTTTGTGACCACTGTCTGCTGGGCAGCATCGCCGCCCGGCTGCTCG
>DASUKT010000008.1:0-2506 GCA_036278575.1 Pseudolabrys sp.
GATTCTTCTGATCCCGGATATCGTCGAGCTGGACGAGGCCACCGTCGAAAAGCTGATCGACCGTGCGTCTGAGCTGGAAAAGTTCGGCCTCGCCATCGAGTCCTTCGGACCCGGTGCGGTCGCCGTGCGCGAGACGCCGTCGCTGCTCGGCAAGGCCAATGCGGCAGCGCTGTTGCGCGATCTCGCCGAGCACATGGCGGAATGGGACGAGGCGCTTCCTCTCGAACGACGCCTGATGCATGTCGCGGCCACGATGGCCTGTCACGGTTCGGTTCGCGCGGGACGAATCCTCAAGCCGGAGGAAATGAACGCGCTGCTGCGCGAGATGGAAGACACGCCCAATTCAGGCCAGTGCAACCATGGCCGCCCGACCTATGTGGAGTTGAAACTCGCCGATATCGAGCGGCTGTTTGGGAGAAGGTAGCGTTGCTTGTCATGGCCGGGCTTGTCCCGGCCATCTCGTTTAGGTGGGGAGTGTGTCCCTGAGCGGGATGCGCGGGTCAAGCCCGCGCGCATGACAGGTTAAAGGCTACGCAAAAACACAACCTCCGTATCGTCGTATCGTCGACGCTCCAACTCATCGAAACCTTCCGGCGCTTTAAATCCGGCGTCGGCCGCTTCCTCGACGACGATCAGCGCTTCCGACGCGAGCCATCCGCCCTCACGCGCCGCTGCAAGCGCCTTTTCTGCGAGGCCGTGGCCATAAGGCGGATCGAGAAACGCGAGCGAGAAGGGCTCGACTGGGTGCGCCGGTCCAAGCATGGTTGCATCGCGCCGGAAAATGCGCGTGATGCCGCCAAGGCCGAGCGACTCGACATTGCTGCGCAGCAGTGCACGCGCCTCGACGCCTTCATCGACGAATAGCGCGTAAGCCGCGCCGCGCGAAATTGCTTCGATGCCAAGCGCGCCGGTGCCGGCGAAGAGATCGAGCACGCGCGCGCCGGTGACCGGATCGCCGTAGGCGTGCGCGAGAATGTTGAACAGGGATTCGCGCAGGCGATCGCTCGTCGGCCGGATGGCCGCCGATTTCGGCGCGGCGAGGGGCCGCGAGCGCAAGCGTCCGCCGACGACGCGCATCTACTTCGGCCTCGGATATTTCGGCCGCGGTCCATGCGCGCGGTCGCGACGGCCTTTTTTGTTTTTCGGTCGCGCGAATTTCCCCTCACCCGGCTCGCGGCGTTGCCGCTCGCCACCCTCTCCCGCTTTGCGGGAGAGGGAAGAGCGCCGCGCAGCGGCGCGAAGGGTAAGGGCTTCTTTCTTGCGATCGACGATTGGCCCGTCGAGGTCGACGTTCTTCGCCAGATCGCCGAGCGCGGTGCCAATCTGATTTGACGAAAGTTCGGAGACTTCGCCGGCTTCGAGATCGTCCAACTCGAACGGCCCGAATGAAACGCGGATAAGCCGGTTCACCTGCAATCCCAGATGGCGCAGCACGTTGCGCACCTCCCGGTTCTTGCCCTCGCGGATCGCGAAAGTAAGCCACACGTTCGAGCCTTGCTCGCGGTCGAGCGTGGCCTCGATTGGGCCGTAGCGCATGCCGTCAATTGTCACGCCGCGCTTGAGCCCGTCGAGTGCGGCCTGCGTCACGCGGCCAAAGGCGCGCACGCGATAGCGGCGTAGCCATCCCGTTGCCGGCAGTTCCAGCACGCGCGCGAGCTCGCCATCATTCGTCAGCAGCAGCAGGCCCTCCGTGTTGATGTCGAGCCGGCCGACGCTGATGAGCCGCGGCAGATGTTTCGGCTGCGCGCCGAAGATCGTCGGCCGGCCTTGCGGATCGGAATGCGTGGTCACCAGCCCGCGCGGCTTATTGTAGAGAAAAAGCCGCGTGCGCTCGCGCTGCGGCAATGGCTCGCCATCGACGGCGATGCGGTCTGACGGACCGACGTTGAGCGCCGGGGAAGAAATCGCTGCGCCATTGACAGTGACGCGTCCGGCGGCGATCCAGGCTTCCGCCTCGCGGCGCGAGGCAAGCCCCGCCCGCGCGATCACTTTGGCGATGCGCTCGCCGGAATTTTCCTTCTTGGGGATGCCGGTCATTTGCTAATTGCGTCATGGCCGGGCTTGTCCCGGCCATCCACGTCTTCTATGTCGCTCTGTCTATAAAGGCGTGGATGCCCGGCACAAGGCTTGTGCTCGGGCAGGCCGAAGGCCGGACCCGAGTGCCAGGCGTGACGATATCGATGCCACATACGTCCTTCATGCAGCTCGCGCTTGAGGAGGCCCGGTCAGCGGCGGCGGCCAGCGAGGTGCCGGTTGGCTGCGTGATCGTTCATGGCGCGGAAGTGATCGCGCGCGCAGGCAATCGGACCGTAACCGATCGCGACCCCACCGCGCATGCTGAGCTGCTGGCGATCCGTGCCGCCGCCGCTCATTTGGGATCAGAACGGCTGACAGAGTGCGATCTTTACGTCACGCTCGAGCCATGCGCGATGTGCGCGGCGGCAATATCGTTCGCGCGTATTCGCCGACTCTATTTTGGAGCGAGCGATCCAAAAGGCGGCGCGGT
>DASUKT010000009.1:0-4210 GCA_036278575.1 Pseudolabrys sp.
CCAGGTGCTGTCGCGCTGTGGCGGCTCCGATTTTTTTGCCGATCTTGCCGCGGCGCTGATGGGCCGCTTTCGCGGCGGCGCGGCCAAGATCGCGGTGGTCGGCTCTGCCTTCTTCGGCATGATTTCCGGAAGCGCGGTGGCCAATGTCGCCAGCGTCGGCACCATCACGATCCCGCTGATGAAGCGCGCCGGATTTCCGCCTCACATTGCCGCCTCGATCGAAGCCGTGGGCTCAACGGGCGGGCAAGTTGCTCCTCCGGTCATGGGCGCCGCCGCGTTCCTGATGGCGGAATACCTGCAGGTCCCCTACGCACACGTGATGGAGGCCGCGGTCATCCCGGCCTTTCTCTATTACGCGGCGCTGTTCATCCAGGTTGATCTGGAATCCGTGAAACTCGGAATACTCGGTACGCCAAAAGAAAGCCTGCCGACTGTCGGATCGGTGCTGCGCAAGGGCTGGCACTTTATCATTCCGTTCGCGGTTCTGATCGTCGGGCTGGTGTGGCTCAACTGGGAGCCGGAATTTGCCGCACTCGCCGCGACGGCTCTGATTGGGCTGCTCGCGATGATCGTGCCGCATAACGGACGGCGGCTTTCGCCGCTTGAAGTGATCGATGCGGTGATCTCGGCGGGCGGCGCCGTCGTTGACATCATTGCGATCACCGCCATTGCCGGCATCCTGATCGGCGCCATGAACATCACCGGCGTCGCGTTCTCGCTCACGCAACAGTTGCTGACGATCAGCGGCGGCAGCACGGCGCTGCTGCTTGTCATCACGGCGATCGCGTCGTTCATTCTCGGTCTGCCGCTGCCGACGACCGGTGTCTACATCATTCTGGCAACGCTCGCCGCACCGGCGCTGGTGCAGGCCGGCATCGCGCCGATGCAGGCGCATCTCTTCGTCCTGTTCAACGGCATTCTCGGCATGGTGACGCCGCCGGTCGCCCTCGCCGCGTTCGCGGCGGCGACCATCGCAAAATCCGACCAATGGCAGACCGGCTGGACTGCGATGCGCGTGAGCTGGTGCGCCTATTTCCTGCCGTTCATGTTCGTCTACACGCCGGCGCTGATTATGAATGCCAGTTTGCCGATGGTGGCGCTGCATCTTGCGCTGGCGCTGCTCGGTATTTTCATCGGCACCGTCGCCGTCGTCGGTCACTGCTTCGCGCGTGTGCCCTGGCCGCTGCGTATCGCCTATGCGGCGATCGCACTGGCATTGATAACCCAGCCCACGATGTTTGCCGGCGCCGCATGGCTGATCGGCGCGGGCCTCTTGCTGGGACTGGGCGTGCTGGCGCGCGAACTGTGGTATGTGCGCGCGCAGCTCAAGCCCAAACTTGCCGCATAAGCGGCTAGGCCGGGTGTCCTTCAGGATCGGAGATCTTCATGCGTGTCGACGCCTATACCCATTTCATTCCGCCGGTTTTTTTCGAGAAGCTCGTCAACAGCGGCTATCCGGATATCGGCAAGCGCATGCGCGGCGTGCCCAGCATCTACGATCTCGATATTCGAAAGAAAGTCGTCGATACTTTTCCTGATTACGGGCAAATTCTCTCCTACCCCATGCCGCCGCTTGAAAATCTGACCAAAGGCGCGCAGCTCGACGAGTTCTGCAAAATCATCAACGACGGTTTTGCGGATATTTGCGCCAAGCACCGCGATCACTTCCCCGGCTGGGTGGCCCAGATTTCCCTTGCCGACGTGGACGGTGCGATTCGCGAGAGCGAGCGCGCGATCAAAAATGGCGCGCTCGGCGTCCAGATTTACACGAACATCGCGGGCAGACCGCTCGACGAACCCGAGTTCGAGCCGTTCTTCGCGGCGATGGAAAAAATCGACAGGCCGATCTGGCTGCATCCGGTGCGCGGCGCAAATTCACCCGACTATCTGTCCGAGAAAAAATCGAAGTACGAAATCTGGTGGACGTTCGGCTGGTCTTATGAAACCGCGGCAGCCATGGCGCGGCTCGTATTTTCAAAAATTATGGACAATCATCCGAACCTCAAGATCATCACGCACCATTTCGGCGGCATCGTACCGATGCTGGAAGGGCGCATCGGGCCGGGCTGGGATCAGCTCGGCGCGCGTACATCCGATGAGGACTTGAGCATCGTTCGCAAGAGCCTGAAGAAAAGACCGCTCGATTATTTCAAGCACGACTTCTACACCGACACCGCCGTCTTCGGCGGCGAGCCGGCAACACGTTGCGGCTTTGCGTTCTATGACCTCGACAAGATCGTCTTCGCCTCCGACTGTCCCTTCGATCCCGAGAAAGGAACGATGTACACGCGCGAGACGCTGCGCATTCTTGACGGCCTCAATCTGTCGAAAGCTGACCGCGAGAAAGTAGACCGCGGCAATCTCGAGCGGATCACCGGCGTGAAGTTCAAAAGCTAGCCGCGGGCCAACAACCTCAATCCGCCCTCATCCTGAGAGTCTGACTCAAAATGAAAGTAGCAAATTCAACGGGTTACAAATGCATCGAAAACGAGGAAAAAAAGATAGATGCACGAGTTCGCAGCCGAATTCGCGACTTTGCCTATTCGCTGCCCGCGATTTTGGTGCTCGCAACTCATTGAATTGACTCGTTTCATTTCCGGCCAGGCTCTGAGGAGCCCGCCGCAGGCGGGCGTCTCGAAGGACGAGGGCGGCCCCATCCTTCGAGACGCGGGCTTACGCCCGCTCCTCAGGATGAGGCCGGGAGAGTCCACAGCATACCGTCACTACGCTCGTGGAAGCGCGTCGACATCTGGTACGCTCTCACCATGTCCGCCGCCGAACCCCTCGCTTTTTCCGAGCCGGAAAGTCCGCCGCCCGAGGAGAGCGGACGCGTCACGCCCGCAATGGCGCCCGTTGAAGACGGCCGCGTTACCCCGGCAATGGCGCAGTACGTCGAGATCAAGGCCGCCAATCCGGACTGCCTATTGTTCTACCGGATGGGCGACTTCTACGAATTGTTTTTCGAGGACGCCGAAGTCGCCTCGCGCGCGCTCGGCATCGTGCTCACCAAGCGCGGCAAATACCTCGGGCGCGACGTGCCGCTGTGCGGCGTTCCCGTCATCCGCGCCGAGGAATACCTGCACAAGCTCATTGCGCTCGGTTTCCGCGTGGCCGTGTGCGAGCAAATGGAAGACCCGGCGGAAGCCAAGAAACGCGGCTCCAAAGCCGTCGTGCGCCGTGACGTGGTCCGGCTCGTTACGCCCGGCACGCTGACCGAAGACACGCTGCTCGATGCCCGCCGCAACAATTACCTGTTGGCGATCGCGCGAACAAAGACTTCATCCGACGACGACAATCGTTTCGGCCTTGCCTGGATCGACATCTCGACCGGCGAATTTCGAATCTCGGAAACGAACCGCGCATCGCTTGCCGCCGAGGTTGCTCGACTTGAGCCGAGCGAGATTCTCGTTTCCGACGCGCTTTATGCTGACGCCGATCTGGTTCCGTGGTTCCGCACGCTGCCGGCGGTGACGCCGCTGACGCGCGATGCGTTCGACAGCGCCACGGCCGAGCGGCGGCTAACGTCTTTCTTCTCCGTCGCGACCAGCGAGGCATTCGGTTCGCTCACACGCGCTGAGCTTGCGGCGGCGGCGGCATGCCTGACCTATATCGAGCGTACGCAAATCGGGCAGCGTCCGCCGCTTTCACCTCCCTTGCGCGAAAGCAGCGGTGCGACGATGGCGATCGACCAGGCGACCCGCAGCAATCTCGAGCTCGTGCGCACGCTCGGCGGGGAGCGCAGGGGAACGCTGCTCGACGCGATCGGCCGCACGGTGACGTCGGCCGGTTCGCGGCTTCTTGCCCAACGCCTGTCCGCTCCGCTTACCGACCCGGCTGCCATCGCGCATCGGCTCGATAGTGTTTCGGCATTCCTGAACGACGCGACGGCGCGCATCGACACCCGCGCGCACCTGCAAGCGGCGCCCGATCTCGCCCGTGCGCTGGCGCGCCTTTCGCTCGGCCGCGGCGGTCCACGAGACCTTGCTGCCATTCGCGATGGACTGACTGCTGCAAGCACGCTCGCCAAGGCGCTAAGGTCGCTGCATGACATTCCGGCGGAAATCGGCGGCGCGGCAGCGGCCTGCCGCAAGCCCGATCCGGCCTTGATCGACGAATTGACCGCAGCGCTCGCGGATGAACTGCCCGTCTTCAAGCGCGACGGCGGATTTGTGCGCAGCGGCTACGACGTGGCACTCGATGAAGCGCGTGC
>DASUKT010000010.1:0-14146 GCA_036278575.1 Pseudolabrys sp.
GCGATCAAGGCCTTTATCGTCAACCGTGTCGGCGATTTTGGCTTCGCGCTCGGTATCTTTGCCGTCTTCATGATGGTTGGCGCGGTCGAGTTCGATACGGTTTTTGCGCAAGCCCCGGCGGTCGCGGCCAAGACAATCAACTTCTTCGGCTGGCATGCGAACGCGATGACGCTCATCTGCCTGCTGCTGTTCATGGGCGCGATGGGCAAGTCGGCGCAATTCCTGCTGCACACTTGGCTGCCCGATGCCATGGAAGGCCCGACGCCGGTTTCGGCGTTGATCCACGCCGCGACCATGGTGACGGCCGGCGTGTTCATGGTGGCACGGCTCTCGCCGTTGTTCGAGCTCTCGCCGACAGCGCAAACGTTTATCACGTTTATCGGCGCGACGACCTGCGTTTTCGCTGCCACCATCGGGTTGGTTCAAAACGACATCAAACGCATCGTCGCTTACTCGACCTGCTCGCAACTCGGCTACATGTTCGTCGCCATGGGCGTCGGCGCCTATTCGGTCGGCATGTTCCATCTGTTCACGCACGCCTTCTTCAAGGCCCTCCTGTTCCTCGGCTGCGGCTCGGTGATTACGGCCATGCATCACGAGCAGGATATTCGGAATATGGGCGGGCTGAAGGACCGCATCCCGTTCACCTATGTCGTGATGATCATCGGGACACTGGCGCTCACCGGATTTCCGCTTACCGCCGGCTACTTCTCCAAAGATGCGATCATCGAGGCCGCTTACGTCGGAAAGAACCCAATGGCGCTCTACGGCTTCGCCTGCACGGTTTTCGCCGCATTGCTTACGTCGTTTTATTCCTGGCGGCTCATCTTCAAGACGTTCCACGGCGAGCCGCACGACCGGAAGCATTGGCGCGAAGCGCATGAGAGTCCGATGGTGATGCTGATCCCGCTTGGCTTCCTGGCGCTCGGCTCGATCGTCGCCGGTTATCCGTTCGATCAGATTTTCGCCGGTCACGGCGTCGAGGGCTTCTTCCGTGAATCGCTAACCTTCGCGAAGGGCAATACGGTCCTTGAGGACATGCATCACGTTCCTGTCACCATCGGCAGCCTGGCGACGATCATGATGGCGATCGGTTTTGTGATTGCCTGGCAGTTTTACATCCGCAGGCCCGATCTTCCGGCCGAACTCGCGCGCACGCAGCAGCCGCTTTATCTCTTCCTGCTCAACAAGTGGTATTTCGACGAGCTATACGACTTCCTGTTCGTTCGTCCGGCCAAGCGGTTGGGACGCTTCCTTTGGAAGGGCGGCGATGGCTGGCTGATCGACGGTTTCGGGCCTGACGGCGTTTCGGCGCGCGTGCTCGATGTCACGCGCAACGTGATGCGCCTGCAAACCGGTTATCTCTATCACTATGCCTTCGCCATGCTCATCGGCGCGGCAGCGTTCATCACCTGGTTCATGTTCGCGGCGGGGACGCATTAAATGAATTGGCCGATCCTCTCCGTCGTCGTCTTTCTGCCGCTCGTCGGCGCGCTCTTCATCATGCTGGTGCGCGGCGAGGACCGTTTCGGCAAGGGCACTGCGCGGTGGGTCGCGCTGTGGACCACGCTGGTAACCTTCGCCATCTCGCTCATCATGCTGTGGCACTTCGATCCCAGCACGCCGGAATTCCAATTTGTCGAGAAACATCCGTGGCTTGGCGTGGCCTTTTATCACCTTGGGGTCGACGGCATTTCGCTGCCATTCGTGATCCTCACGACCGCGCTGATGCCGATTTGTATTCTCGCGAGCTGGACCGCGATCCAGCGCCGCGTGAAGGAATACATGATCGCGTTCCTCGTGCTCGAAACGTTGATGGTCGGCACGTTTTCGTCCCTCGATCTCGTGCTGTTTTATCTGTTCTTCGAAGGCGGCCTTATTCCGATGTTCCTCATCATCGGCATCTGGGGCGGGCCGCGCCGAGTCTACGCCAGCTTCAAGTTCTTTCTCTACACACTCCTCGGCTCCGTGCTGATGCTGCTCGCCATCATGGCGATGTACTGGCAATCCGGCACGACCGATATCGCCGTGCTGCTGCGCCACGGCTTCCCGGTCGAGATGCAGAAATGGGTGTGGTTTGCGTTTTTCGCGTCGTTTGCAGTGAAGATGCCGATGTGGCCGGTGCACACCTGGCTGCCGGACGCGCACGTGGAAGCACCGACCGCCGGCTCGGTTATTCTGGCAGCGATCCTGCTGAAGATGGGCGGCTACGGTTTCCTGCGCTTTTCGTTGCCGATGTTCCCGATGGCGTCGCACGATTTCGCGCCGCTGATCTTCACTCTTTCCGTTATTGCAATCATCTACACGTCGCTCGTCGCGCTGATGCAGGAGGACCTTAAGAAGCTGATCGCTTACTCTTCCGTGGCGCACATGGGTTTTGTCACCATGGGCATCTTTGCTGCCACGGCGCAGGGCGTCGGCGGCGGCATTTTCCAGATGATCTCGCACGGAATTGTTTCGGCCGCCCTGTTCCTCTGCGTCGGCGTCGTTTACGATCGCATGCACACGCGCGAGATCGCGGCCTACGGCGGCCTCGTCAATCGCATGCCGCTTTATGCAGCCGTGTTCATGGTGTTCACGCTGGCTAACGTGGCCTTGCCGGGCACGTCGGGGTTCATCGGCGAATTTCTCACGCTGATTGGGACGTTCAAGATCAACATCACTGTTGCGACCTTCGCCACGCTCGGCACAATCCTCTCGGCGGCCTACGCGCTGTGGCTCTATCGCCGCATGATCTACGGCGCGCTGGAAAAATCGTCGCTTGCCGGCATCATGGATCTGGGCTGGCGCGAGTTGGTTATTTTTGCGCCACTCGTGGTGTTGACGATTCTGCTCGGTGTCGCGCCGAAACCGGTGCTCGATGTATCGGCGGCTTCCGTGACGCAGCTTCTCGATCGGTATAACCACGCCATTGCCGCGGCTCGGCCAGACGCCGGCAAGGAAGTCGCGCAGATCAATAAGACGACGGGCATCGCGCGATGAACGAGACGACGCAAATTTCCGGACTGCTGCCGGTGCTGCCGGAGATCGCGCTCGCGATCGGCGCGATGCTGATGCTCTTGCTCGGCGTCACCATCGGTGAGCGCAGCGCGCGCCTCGTCAATGGCGTCTCGATCCTCATCCTGATCGGAATCGCCTTGCTGATCGGCTGGCTGCCCACGGGCCGGCAGGTTCTGTTCAACGGCAGCTTCATCGTCGACGATTTCGCGCGCTTCCTGAAGCTTCTCGCTCTCGCCGGCACGGCCGGCGCATTGCTGCTGTCGCTCGATTACCTGAAGGTCGAGCAGCAGCAGAAGTTCGAGTATGGCGCGCTATTTCTGCTGTCGACGCTCGGCATGCTGATGCTGATTTCGGCCAACGATCTGATCGCGCTCTATCTCGGCCTGGAGCTGATGAGCCTCGCGCTTTACGTCGTCGCCGCCTCGAATCGGGACAACGTGAAATCGACCGAAGCGGGCCTGAAGTACTTCGTTCTCGGCGCGCTGTCGTCGGGCATGCTGCTTTACGGCGCCTCGCTCGTGTACGGCTTCACCGGCACTGTGAACTTTGCGGGGATTGCGAAAGTTGCGGGCCAGGGCGGCGTGGGCCTGATCTTTGGGCTGGTGTTTCTCTTTGTCGGCTTTTGCTTCAAGATTTCCGCGGTGCCGTTCCACATGTGGACGCCGGATGTCTATGAGGGCGCGCCGACGCCGGTGACGGCATTCTTTGCGGCGGCGCCAAAAGTCGCCGGCATGGCAATGTTCGTGCGCACCACGATCGTGGCGTTTCCGGGCATCACGCACGAATGGCAGCAGATCATTGTCTTCGTCGCCATCGCCTCGATGGCTCTCGGATCGTTTGCGGCCATCGGCCAGCGTAATTTCAAACGGCTGATGGCCTATTCGTCCATTGGCCACATGGGCTTTGCCCTGATCGGCCTTGCCGCCGGAACGGCTGAAGGCGTACAAGGCGTGCTTGTCTATATGGCGATTTACGTCGCGATGACCCTCGGCACCTTCGCGGTGATCCTGTCGATGCGTCGGCAGGGCAAGCTGGTCGAGAACATCAATGATCTTGCCGGCCTCGCCCGTACGCATCCGACGATGGCGTTCTTCCTGGGGGTGCTGCTGTTTTCGCTCGCCGGTATTCCGCCCCTCGCGGGCTTTTTCGCGAAATTTTATGTGTTCCTCGCCGCCATCAATGCGGGGCTGTATGCGCTCGCGGTTATTGGCGTCGTCACAAGTGTCGTCGGCGCCTATTACTATCTGGCGATCGTGAAGATCATCTATTTCGACGAGGCGACGGAGGGTTTCCAGCGCATGCCGGCGGGCGTGCGGTTGGTGCTTGCAGTTTCCGGCCTCGCGAATTTGCTTTTCTTTGTTTATCCGGGGCCGCTGCTGAATGCGGCAACCGCGGCAGCAAAATCGCTTTTTTGAATGAACCGCGACGCCACGGGCCTGGCGGGGGTCCGGCACAAAAGTTACGACACGCTCGGCTCGACGAATGCCGAAGCGCTGGCGCTTGCGCGCGCCGGCGAGTGTGGTCCGTTGTGGGTCAGCGCGAAGAACCAGACGGCAGGGCGCGGACGCCGCGCCAGCGCGTGGGTGTCGCCACCCGGCAACCTCTACGCCACGCTTTTGTTGACGGAGCCGTCCGCCGCAGAGAGCGCGCCGCAATTGTCATTTGTTGCGGCGCTCGGTGTGCATGACGCCATTCTCGAACGCGCCGGCTTCCTCGGGTTGGCGCTGAAAGCGAAGTGGCCGAACGATCTGCTGGTCGGTGAGGCGAAAGTTGCCGGCATTCTGATCGAGAGCGAAAACGAGCCTCAGTTCGCGGCCGCAATAGGCATCGGCATCAATTGCGTGAGCCACCCATCCGGTACGCCCTATCCCGCGACCGATTTAGCCGCAGCAGGCGCGCTTGTTGCGCCAGACGTCCTTTTGTACGCGCTCTCAGCCGCGATGAACCGTCGATTGGCACAATGGCAACGCGGAGCAGGTTTTGCCGCAATCCGTGCCGACTGGCTCAAGCGCGCTGCCGGGCTGGGGCGTGAAATTCGCGTAAGGCTTCCCGAACGCGAATTTTCCGGCCGCTTTCATGGGCTCGACGACTCGGGCCGTCTCCTGGTGCAACAATTGGGTAAGCCGGTTGAGGCCATCACGGCTGGCGAAGTGTTCGGCTTCGGAAGCGGAACGTGAATACGGCTGCTCCGCAACCGGACCTCGTGTTCGCACCGCTCGGAGGTGTCGGCGAGATCGGCATGAACCTGTCGATCTACGGCGTCGGCAAGGAGCGGCAACGCACATGGCTTGCGGTCGATCTCGGCGTGTCGTTCGCCGCCGAGGAGCACCTTCCCGGTGTCGATCTGATCCTTCCCGATATCCGCTATCTCATCGAGGAGCGGAGAAATCTGGCAGGCTTGGTGCTCACGCATGCGCATGAAGACCATTTCGGCGCGCTGCTCGATCTTTGGCCGCAACTCAAGATTCCGGTCTATGCCACCCCCTTCACGGCTGCGTTGCTCGCCGCAAAGCGCGCAAGCGAACCAGGCGCGCCGGACATTCCCGTGACGGTTATTCCGGTCGGCGGCCGGTTCAAGGTAGGCCCCTTCGATGTCGAGATGGCATCGATGGCGCATTCGATTCCGGAATCGAATGCGCTGATTATCCGTACGGCAGCGGGAACAGTCCTGCACACCGGCGACTGGAAGATCGATCCGACGCCGATTTTGAATGACCCGACAGATGAAAAGAAATTGTGCGCGTTGGGCGAGGAGGGCTGCCTTGCGCTGGTCGGCGATTCCACAAACGCCGTGCGCGACGGTCGGTCGCCCTCGGAAGCCGATGTGGCCAAGGCAATTACCGAGCTCGTGAAATCCGCACGTGGCCGCGTCGCCGTGACGACATTCGCCTCAAACGTCGGCCGCTTGCGTACGGTCGCGGAAGCTGCGCGTGCGGCCGGCCGCGAAGTCGTGCTGGTGGGCCGCGCGATGGAGCGCATCGTGAATGTTGCGCGCGAGACCGGTTACCTCGATGGCGTGCCGCTGTTCCGCGGAGCCGATGTTTACGGTTACCTGCCGCCAAACAAAGTCGTGGCACTTTGTACCGGCAGCCAGGGTGAGCCACGTGCGGCGCTCGCGCGCATCGCCGAGGATCAGCATCCGGATGTGACGCTCTCGCCGGGCGACCGCGTCATCTTTTCCGCGCGCGCCATTCCGGGCAACGAGAAGGCTATCGGCCGTGTGCTCAATGGCCTTATCGAGCAGGGGATCGAAGTCATTACCGACCGTACGCACCTTGTGCACGTTTCAGGCCACCCGCGACGCGCCGAGCTTGAGCAACTGATCGGTTGGGTAAAGCCGAAGGTTCTCATTCCCGTGCACGGTGAAGCCCTGCATTTGGCCGAGCATGCGGCGCTGGCGCGCCGCTGTGGCGTGCCGAACGTCATTGTCTGTCGCAACGGCGACCTGGTGCGGCTCTCGCCATCGCCCGGCGTGATCGATGAGGTCCCGGCCGGACGCATCTACAAAGATGGATCGATTCTGGTGGACGCGACCGCCAGGACCGTCGCCGACCGCCGGCGCTTGAGCTTCGCGGGTGCGGTTTCAATCGCGCTGGCGGTTACCGAAAAGGGAGAACTTGCCGCCGATCCGGAAATGGATCTGATCGGGATTCCCGAGCGCGACCGTGACGGGGGGCTGATCGAAGAGAGGGTCTACGATGCGATCGTCTCGACGTTCGAGTCATTGCCGCGCGGGCGCAGGCGCGATGCCGATTCCGTTGCCGAGGCAATCCGCCGCGCCGCGCGGGCTGCCGTGGCCGAGCGGTGGGGCAAAAAGCCGATGTGCCATGTACACGTGCTGACGGTATAATGCCGCTCGCACGAAAAAAGGATCGGAAATGATCGGCCGGCTCAACCACGTCGCCATTGCCGTGCGCGATATTGCGAAAGCGTCGCAGATTTACCGTGACACGCTGGGCGCGGAGGTTTCGCCCGTTGTGCCGCAGCCGGAGCACGGCGTGAACACGGTCTTCATCACACTGCCGAATACGAAAATAGAACTGCTCGAGCCGCTCGGCGAAAACTCTCCGATCGCCAAATTCCTCGAGCGCAATCCCGACGGCGGCATCCACCACATTTGTTATGAGGTGTCCGACATTCGTAGCGCGCGCGACTCCCTCAAACGCCTGGGCGCCCGTGTGCTTGGCGATGGCGAGCCGAAGACCGGCGCGCACGGCAAGCCCGTCCTGTTTCTGCACCCGAAGGATTTTTTCGGAACGCTCGTCGAACTGGAGCAGGCCTGATGGCGGTGAGCACCTTGATCGCAATTTTTTTCATCATCTGGTGGGTCGTGCTGTTCACGGTTCTGCCGTGGGGCGTGCGCAGCCAGCAAGAAGGCGGAGAGATGCAGGCAGGAACGGATCCCGGTGCGCCGTTAAAAGCGCTAATGTTGCGCAAATTCGTTTGGACGACCCTGGTTGCCGGCGTAATTTTTGCCGCATTTTATGTGTTGCAAGCGAACGACGTAATCTCGCTGGAGAAAGTCATCGCGTTCACGCATCCACCGCACTCGTGATGCGCAAAAAAAGAGCAGGGCACTGAGGCCCTGCTGCTGTCACACGCTGTTTGTCCCCATCCCCGCTTATAAAGACGGTTTATACGAGGGGCTGCGATCAATCGCGCCGGGACTTGCTTCTCTCCCAAGACTTGGACCGCACGTTTAGAGCCGGTCTTTGGCGCCGGCTTTTCACGCGGCAAGAGCAAGCCTAGCCCAACGAAAACGGCCTGTCACCGGATTTCCGCCGGTGCTTAACGTTCGATGACGATCGGGGCATCGAGTTCGAGATGGGAGTCCGGGGCAAGTCGCGCGTCGATCTTAACCATCCAATTCCCCCCTTCCCGCAGCCGAATTCCATCGACTTTCCAGCTTCCATCAGCAACTTGCCGCGCCGTGAAAGTCAGGGGGATGCTGGCTTCTGGAGCCGTAAGCGAAAGCGCGACCGCCCGCGTCGGCAGTTCGGTCAGGTCCTCATGCCAAAGACGAATTGTCGCACGTGCAACGCCGGTGTGGCCCGGCGTGATGGTCACATCGGCCATTCCCTCCTCGGAATGGATGTGGACGAAAGCAGCGTTCTCCGGAACGGGCGCGTAGGCAGCATGGACGTGGGTATGGCCGGCTGGTGGCATGGTTCCAAGGAAGCCGACAACGAGTAGAACAACGGCGCCGAGGGTAAGCTCGATCAGACTGTTGCGCCGAAGTGCGCGGGTAGCGCCGGATTTCGCCAGCCGCGGCGTCAGATGGAATTTATTGATGCTCGCGACGCCGACCATTGCAATGAAAAGAGCGATTTTAACCAGCACCAGGCGGCCGTAATCCGTTCCGAACAGATTAGCCAGCGTAACGACCAGATAGCGCGCGTTGATGATCCCGGTGATCAGCAGCGCGCCGACACAGATCATGCCGAGCACCGAGAACCGGCCAACCACACGTGGCATTACGACGTCCCACGTCCGCTGGTCACGGCGCGCAAAAGCCAGCAGCATTGCAAGCGGAAGTAGGCCGCCCACCCATGCACCGGCGGCGAGCAGGTGCAATACATCCGACGCCAAATGGATCGTGCCATTGACGCCCGGCGTCGCACCGGCATGACCGACCCACGCGAGGCTCGCCAATAGGGCGGCCGCTAAAATGACCGAAGCGATAGTCCGGAAACTGTGTACAGACGACCGCGGCACGATGAGAGCACCGAGCGCCAACGCCACCACGAGGCGGCCGCACCAGATTTGTCCAAATCGGGTATCGCCGGCGACGGTGACGACTCCGCCCTGGGTACAAACGTACAAAATCGTTTCGCCATAAATATTGGCGGCTACCAGGACGAGCCACACCGCGCCCGACAGGACGGCAACGAAAAGTCCGCTCCAAATCAGATACCGGCATCGGGTCCGCACCGCATCGATCATGCCGCCGCTTGCGGCGCCAGCGGGCTCCGCGATGAAAAAGCGGAAGAACACGGCGCCTGCCGCCAGCACCGTTGCGGCGAAATGAATGCTTCGCACGATAGCCAGGAGCGTGGTCACTGCCTGCTCCTAGTCATATTGACGATGCTTGCCGTTATCGCCCGACGCGGAAACTGAAGTTTCCCTCGGTCGTATGAGTGTCAACCGACAGCACATGCCAAAACACCTTGTAGGTACCCGGTGGCAGCGGCTTCACGGCGATCCGCATTTCAACGGGATTTGCCGTGTCGACCATTGCCTTGCCGGTATCGACGCGCTTGCCACTGGCGTCGCGCACCTCGATTCGGCTGAACGCCGGCTCGAGTTTCTCAGTGAACCAAAGGGTCACCTCGCGCGGCGCGGTTTGAACGCTGCTGCCGACACGAGGATTTGCGTGGCCGAGATGCGCGTGGGCGTCGGCGGGCGTCATCGCCAGCATGAGCGAAGCGAGAGCGGCAAGAGAAGCGATTATGCGATGCATGATCATCTGCCGAGCGTCGGCCTCCCTGCGGGGGCGGAACTGGCAAGCAGTGGCCGCCCTATGGAGTTGGGAAAGATGTCGTCGAGGTAAAAATGCAGTTGACCGATCACGCCAACGTTTTTTCCGCTTTCGCGGTTGACCGGAATAACGGCCTCGACCCCGATCTGATACTTGTCGCCGACCCAGATCACGCCAGGGTTGATCGTGCCGGTGGTGAGCGTTCCGGAATCGATCGTATGCCCGGCGGGCGTTTGCATCGAAAATTCAACGATCGGAATGAGGTGATTGAAAAAGTCCGGCAGGCCAAGATCTTTCACCGACGATTTCAAATACGGCATGCTGTATTGCAGCGAGCCGCCCCATACCAGGACATCCGGATTGGTTTCGATCTCGATTGACCCATCGTCCGGATCGACGATCGAGGTCGTACGCGAGTTTGGAAACGCGTACCCGATCTGCCCGGTAATCGCGAAAGGCCGCGCCCATCCCATGCTGTCAGGCAGGTCGCCAAACCCTTTGCCGAAGAAAGCGGTCGGCGTGTAAGAGGTGACGGGTTCGGCTCCGACAGCCTCGGCGCCGCTGTGCCCCCATTCGATGTTGAAGCCGACCGAAGCCACGAACTCGTGATCAGCGTTCTTGGAGAAGCGATATTTCAAAGCGGTCTCCAGATTTTGAAATCCGCTTGCACCGTTCATATTTGGCCCTCCCGGGCGGCTTATGTGAGTCCAGGTCGGTTCGAAGGAAACGGCGAAGTCATCGGTGATCCGTTTCGCAAATTCGCCCGAGATGTCGAGTTCCTTCGCCGAAGGATCGTCTCCTGTCTTGAAGGCGGAAATGGTTGGGAATGCCATTTCGTCGTTTACGCCGGGATCGTCGATTGCCAGCGTCGCCGGGAAAAAGCGATTACCGGCAATCTCGTGGGCGCGTGCATGGTCGAGATATAGGAATCCGATCACAAGCCCGCATAGGGCGACACGCCAGATCGAATGAGACATGAAATGCTCCGCATTGAACGTGACAGTGATTAGGTGAGCCGCGCGTGCGGCAGTCTCATCACACGTTCAGCGGGGGACCTCGCGCCAGTCTGAGGTCGGCGATGGTAGACGTCTGTACCGTTGCCGAAATTGGGCTGAGGACATCAAGAATTCGCGTCGGCGCAAGGCTAGCGGCCAGCACATCGAGCGGGGCGACCGGCGCGCCGTAGGCCGCGCAAAGGTTGCAATGCTCGCAGGCATGGCCGGGCACGAAATCGGGATTGCCCGAGCCCTCGTGGGTTTGGCCGGCCGGCTGGCTGTGGCAAATAGAAGAGAGGGGATCGAAACCGGCCGCTTGACCAGCGGTGACTGGCGGAATGAGGCCGAGCAAAATGACATGAAGCGCGACCGCATAGATCGCGACCCAGCTCAGAAGCTTACGACCGCCCGTCCACATTAAGCAAAACCTCAAGCCCGGCTTAGCGTACCACAGGTATAGATGCGGCAGGACGCAATAAATTCCCGGGGATTCGTCGCCCTTGTCTTTTGCCGCCCGATCCGCTTTCACTCCGGCTCCGCTTTGCCTTGATTCACCAAAAAGCACCATGCGCCTGTCCCGTTATTTCCTGCCGATTTTGCGCGAAACACCCAAAGAGGCCGAGATCGTCTCGCACCGGCTGATGCTGCGTGCCGGCATGATGCGGCAGGAAGCCGCGGGGATATACGCGTTCCTGCCCCTCGGATTCCGTGTCCTGCAGAAGATTTGCCGGATCGTCCGCGAGGAGCAGGACAGGTCGGGCGCGATAGAGCTTTTGATGCCCACGGTCCAATCGGCCGAACTCTGGCGCGAAAGCGGGCGCTACGATGCATACGGGAAGGAGATGCTACGCATTTCCGATCGGCACGAGCGCGAGATTCTTTACGGACCGACGAACGAGGAGATGATAACGGAAATCTTCCGCGCCTATGTGCGCTCATACAAAGATTTGCCGCTCAATCTCTATCATATCCAGTGGAAATTCCGTGACGAAGTGCGACCCAGGTTCGGGCTGATGCGTGGCCGCGAATTCCTGATGAAAGACGCCTATTCGTTCGATGTCGATCAAGCGGGCGCGCGGCATTCGTACAACAAGATGTTTGTCGCTTATCTCCGCACCTTCGCGCGGCTTGGCCTGAAGTCGATTCCGATGCGTGCGGAGTCCGGTCCAATCGGCGGCGACATGAGCCACGAGTTCATTATTCTGGCTTCAACCGGCGAGAGCGAGGTTTATTGCCACAAGGATTATCTCGATTTTGCCGTGCCGAATGCGGACATTGATTTCGACGACGCGACACTACTGCAAGCGACGGTCGCCAAGTGGACATCGCTCTATGCGGCGACGTCCGAAAAGCACGATGCAGTTGCTTTCGAAAAGCTTCCCGCCGACAAGCAAGTGTCGGCACGCGGCATCGAAGTCGGGCACATCTTTTATTTCGGCACCAAGTATTCCGAGCCGATGAAGGCGCTCGTTGCCACCGGCGACGGAAAAGAGGTTCCCGTTCACATGGGGTCTTATGGCATCGGCCCGTCGCGGCTGGTTGCGGCGATCATCGAGGCTTCGCACGACGATGCCGGGATCATCTGGCCCGAACCGGTCGCCCCGTTCAAAGTCGGGCTGCTAAACCTCAAACAGGGTGACGCCGCGATCGATGCGGCATGCGAGCAGCTTTACCGCGACCTGACCGGGAAGGCGGTCGAGGTTCTTTACAACGATCTGGACGAACGGCCCGGGGCGAAATTCGCAGCCACCGATCTTATCGGACTTCCGTATCAGGTGCTCGTCGGTCCGCGCGGGCTAGCCGAGGGTAAGGTCGAGATCAAAAGACGCGCCGACGGGTCACGGGAAATGATGACGCCGGCCGCCGCACTCGATCTGTTGACGCGTTAGACCGGTTCCGTCGTGATTTAATGTGGCATGAGGCAGGGCCGCGGTGTGGCCGTCTGGCCGCGCGCGCGTTCAAAAGTCACTTCAGCCGCGAAAAACTTGTGCGCTCACAAGGGGTTTGCGCGCCTAGGCGGCATGAAACCGCCCGAATCGTGTGAAAATCGGTTCGCTGGACCAGATATGCAATGAGCGAACCCAACGGGACGCGGCCCTTTTCCCCGTTCGAGTGGATGCTGTCGCTGCGGTACCTACGGGCGCGGCGCAAAGAAGGATTCATCTCCGTCATTGCGGGATTTTCCTTCCTCGGCATCATGCTTGGCGTTGCGACGCTCATCATCGTCATGGCGGTGATGAACGGGTTTCGGCACGAGTTGCTTGGAAAAATACTGGGCCTGAACGGACATCTGCTGATTCAGCCCCTGGAAAAGCCACTGACCGATTGGGCGGAGGTGGCGGCCCGCATCGACAAGGTGCCGGGCATTCGCCTTGCCGCGCCAATCGTCGAAGGGCAGGCGCTGGCGTCTTCGCCGTTCAATGCCGGCGGCGTGCTCATACGCGGCATACGGCTCATGGACCTCGAAAAACTTCCGTCGGTCGCCAAGAATATCAAGCAGGGCACGCTCAAGGGATTTGATGACGGCGGCGGCGTTGCGATCGGCCGGCGCCTTGCCGATCAATTGTCGTTGCGGTCTGGCGACAAGATTACGCTTGTCTCGCCGCGCGGCGCTGTGACTCCGATGGGCACGACGCCGCGGATAAAGGTCTATAGGGTTGCCGCAGTGTTCGAGATCGGCATGTCGGAATACGATTCCGCCATGGTGTTCATGCCGCTTAAAGAGGCACAAGCCTATTTCAATCACGCCGGGGACGTCACAGCGATCGAGGTTTATACGGACGACCCCGATCACGTGGACGATTTTCGCAAAGCCGTGACCAAGGCCGCGCAGCGGCCGATCTACATGATCGACTGGCGGCAGCGCAACGCGACGTTCTTCAACGCGTTGCAGGTCGAGCGCAACGTGATGTTCCTCATTCTTACGCTGATTGTGCTTGTGGCCGCTCTGAACATCGTCTCCGGCCTTATCATGCTGGTGAAGGATAAGGGACCGGACATCGCGATCTTGCGGACGATGGGCGCCACGCAGGGCGCAATCATGCGCGTGTTCCTCATTACCGGCGCCGCGATTGGCATTGTCGGAACGGTGGTCGGTTTCCTGCTTGGCGTTGTGGTTTGCCTCAACATCGAGAGTATCCGGCAGTTCCTGTCGTGGATTACGAGCACGGATCTATTCTCTCCGGAGATTTATTTCCTCTCGCATTTGCCGGCCGACATGGATACGGGGGAAACTGCGGCGGTGGTGGTCATGGCGCTTTCGCTGTCGCTGCTTGCGACGCTTTACCCCTCCTGGCGTGCCGCGCGGCTCGATCCGGTCGAGGCTCTGCGCTATGAGTGAAACGCTGGAAGCGACCGCGCCGATTGTGCAGAACGATGAAGAAGGTCCCGTCATTTTTCTGCATGGAGTGGAACGCCACTACCGGCAGGCGGATGCCACCCTCGACATTCTCAACGAGATCGAACTTGCGGTCTGGGCCGGTGAATCGGTGGCGCTGGTAGCGCCATCCGGATCGGGCAAGTCGACTCTCCTGCATATTGCTGGCCTGCTTGAGCATCCCGATCGTGGCGATGTCTTTATCGACAGGCGACCGACGGCAGTCCTGTCGGATGCCGAGCGTACGCGCATCCGCCGCAACGAAATCGGTTTCGTGTACCAATCGCATCACTTGCT
>DASUKT010000011.1:0-3560 GCA_036278575.1 Pseudolabrys sp.
CTGACGCGCGAGCCTGATGCTCTCGCGCGCATCGTGCACATGCTGCAGCCGAACACGGTGCTGATTACCGGTGCGGTGCGCGCCGCCGACACGGATCCGAACCGGCGCGTCTCGCGCGCCTACAATTCGGTCTATGTGATCGATCACGACGGTTCGATCGGCGACATCTACGACAAGGTGCACCTCGTGCCGTTCGGCGAATATTTGCCGTTTCAGAATTTGCTGGAGCGGCTCGGCCTGCAGCAGCTCACGAAATTGCGCGGCGGCTTTCTTGCCGGCGACCGCCGTCGCACAATGAACATTCCGGGAGCGCCGAAAGCGTTGCCGCTGATCTGCTACGAAGCGATCTTTCCCGGCGACGCGGTTCCGCCCGGCGAGCGGCCGGGCTGGCTGGTGAATGTCACCAATGACGGCTGGTTCGGCATAAGTTCGGGGCCCTACCAGCACTTTGAGCAAGCGCGTATGCTGGCGATTGCGGAGGGGCTGCCGCTCGTCCGCGCCGCCAATACCGGAATTTCGGCGGTCGTCGACCCGGTCGGGCGCATCATAAAATCGCTGCCGCTCGGCGACGAGGGCGTCCTCGATGCCCCATTGCCGACCGCCCTGCCCCCCACAATTTACGCGCAAACTGGAAACTTCGCGGCTATTCTATTTGTGGTGGTAAGCGCGATTATGGTCGGACGCAGGCGCTTGCGGACTTAACGTTAAGCCCAATTATCCGCGCTCGGACCTAAATTGGATACGATTTCCGGCCCTTATGTTGAATAAGCCGCGGCAAGGCTGCTCGGCGCGGTACCAGCATTCGATGAAGGGGTCGCCGCTCCACAGACATAGATTGCGTTCCATACTGCATATGTGACATTACGCTTCGCGTAGGCGGCATAGGAGATCGTTATGGCCAAAAAGGCCCCCAATCCTATCGACAAGCACGTGGGTAGCCGCGTCCGGATGCGCCGGATGATGATGAGCATGAGCCAGGAGAAACTTGGCGACGCGCTCGGCCTGACGTTCCAGCAGGTGCAGAAATACGAGAAGGGAACTAACCGGATCGGCGCCAGCCGCCTCCAGCAGATTTCCAATATCCTCCAGGTGCCGGTTTCATTTTTCTTCGAGGGCGCGCCGCATCTCGCCGGCCATTCCGGCGGCATGGGCGAAGCGCCGTCGCCAGCCTACGTTTCCGACTTCCTGGCAACCTCCGACGGCCTCTCGCTCACCAAGGCGTTCATGCGCATCAAGAACAGCAAATTGCGCCGGCGCATTGTCGATCTCGTCGAGCAAATTGCCGGCGAGGATTAGTTTCAAGTCTCCCATTCGGCCCAAGATCACTGCCCACTCTGCCCGCATCTTGACCTCCTGCGGGTACGCTGCAAGAAACACCTCGACCATGCGCCGCGCAGCGCGAATGCGCGCTAGGGGGAGGAGTTTCAACGGTGGCTTACACGAATTTTCTTTTCACGAGCGAGTCGGTGTCGGAAGGACATCCCGACAAGGTCTCCGACCAGATTTCCGACGCCATTCTCGACGCCTTTATCGAAAAGGACATCGAGCTCGGCATCGCCGACGACAGCCTTGTGAACACGCGGCTCGGTTGCGAAACTCTGTGCACCACCAACAAGATCGTTATCGCCGGCGAAGGCCGCGGCCAGCTCTTCCGCAAGATCGGCGAGAAGGCTGTCGTCGACCGCGAGTTGATTACCGAGATCGCGCGCGGCGTTGTCAAGGATATCGGCTACGATCAGGACGGCTTCTCGTACCACGGCGCAGATGTCGAAGTGCTGCTGCACGGGCAATCGCCGGACATCGCCATGGGCGTCGATGCCAAAAAGAAAAAGAGCGGTGAGGAAGAAGGCGCCGGCGATCAGGGCATGATGTTCGGCTTCGCCTGCACCGAGAGCGAGGTCTACGAAAAGAATTCGTTCATGCCGGCGCCGATTTATTTCGCGCACAAGATTCTGAAAGTGCTGTCGGAGAAGCGCCGCAACGGCCAGCTTGCCGATCTCCAGCCGGACGCCAAAAGCCAGGTGACGGTGAAATACGCCGAAGGCAAGCCGGTCGGCTGCACCAAGGTCGTCGTTTCCACGCAGCACAAAGCGGCAAGCCGCAACGGCAAGAAATATACGCCGAACATCATCAAGGACATGATCGAAGACGCGGTCGAATCCGCGCTGCCGAAAGGCTGGATGCCGAAGCGGCCTTCCGATTTCCTCGTCAACCCGACCGGTAATTTCGTGGTTGGCGGCCCCGACGGCGACTGCGGCCTCACCGGCCGCAAAATCATCGTCGATACCTATGGCGGCTATGCGCCGCATGGCGGCGGCGCCTTCTCGGGCAAGGACCCGACCAAGGTTGACCGCTCGGCCGCCTATGCTGCGCGCTATCTCGCCAAGAACGTGGTGGCCGCCGGCATTGCCGAGCGCTGCACGATTCAGCTTGCTTATGCGATCGGTGTGGCCGATCCGATGTCGGTGCTCGTCGATACGCACGGCACCGGCAAGGTGCCCGAGCACAAGCTCGAAAAGCTTCTGCCGGAGCTTTTCCCGCTGCGGCCGACGAACATCCGCCGCACGCTCAAGCTCAACCGTCCGATCTATCGCCGCACCGCCGCTTACGGTCACTTCGGCCGCGCGCCGGAAAAGGATGGCGGCTTCTCGTGGGAAAAGACCGACCTCGCCGACGCCATCAGGCGCGCAGTCCGCTAATCCTCCGCGCGGTCATGCGCGGGCTTGACCCGCGCATCCATGATGCGTTTGTGCTTGTGTCGACGCCTCATGGCTTGCCGGGTCAAGCCCGGCAATGACAATGACTGAGACCGGCGACCCAAAGCGTTCGCAGCGCGCCTTCTTCGGCCGGCGCAAAGGGCACCCCCTAAAGCCGCGGCAGGCCGCGCTTTTCGACGCGCTGCTGCCGCGGCTTGCGCTCGATCTTGCGCAGCCTGCGCCAAACGACCTACGCGCGCTGTTCGCCAACACCGTTGACGAGGTGCGGTTGGAAATCGGCTTCGGTGGCGCCGAGCATCTGATCGCGCAGGCGCAAACCAATCCACGCATCGGATTCATCGGCAGCGATGCGTTCCTCAACGCAATGGCGAAGGCGCTTGCGGCGATCGAAACGCATCAGCTTGCGAATGTGTGTCTTCATTTCGGCGACGTCACGGAGTTGCTCGATTGGCTGCCGGCGAACGCGCTTGCGCGCGTCGATCTGCTCTATCCCGATCCGTGGCCGAAGCGCCGGCACTGGAAGCGGCGTTTCATTCAGGATGAGAGCCTCGCACGGCTTGCGCACATTTTGCGCAAAGGTGGCGAGTTGCGTTTTGCCACCGATATTCCGCACTACGCTGTCTGGACACTCGCGCGCGTGCTGCGCTCACCGGATTTCACCTGGACTGCCGAGTGCGTCGACGACTGGTGCAAGCCATGGGTCGATTTCGCCGGCACGCGCTACGAAGCGAAAGCCAAGCGCGAAGGCCGCTTGCCCGCTTATTTTATTTTCAAGAAGATTTAGGCGTCATCCGGGACGCGAGCGAAGCGAGCGGGCCCGGAATCATATTCCGCGGCGTCGGG
>DASUKT010000012.1:0-4905 GCA_036278575.1 Pseudolabrys sp.
AATCGGCGCCTTTGGCCGCGTCGACATTCTGGTCAACAACGCCGGCATCCTGCGCGACCGCATCTTCCACAAGATGAGCTGGTCCGACTGGTCGGACGTGATCGCGGTGCATTTGAACGGCTCGTTCAACATGAGCCGTGCGGTCGCCGGCCACTTCCGCGAGCAGAATTCCGGCGCCTTCGTGCACATGACGTCGACGTCGGGCCTGATCGGCAATTACGGGCAGGCCAATTATATGGCGGCAAAGCTTGGCATTCTCGGGCTCTCGCGCGGCATCGCGCTCGACATGGCGCGCTTCAACGTGCGGTCGAATTGTATCGCGCCGTTTGCCTGGAGCCGGATGATCGGCTCGATTCCGGCCGGGACGGAAGCCGAGAAGACTCGCGTCGAACGCATGCAGCAGATGACGCCGGAGAAGATCGCGCCGCTCGCGATCTATCTCGCTTCCGATCGCGCCGGGGGAATTTCCGGACAGATTTTTTCCGTACGCAAAAACGAGCTGTTCCTATTCAATCAGACGCGCCCCATCAAGGCCATGCATGATCCCGATGGATGGACACCGGAGAAGATCGATCGCGAGCTTAAAGGCGCATTCGGTTCAGCACTTACGCCTCTTGAACGTTCCGGCGACGTGTTCAATTGGGATCCGCGATGATGCTGCCATACGCGCAAACTTGTCCCGGCCTCATGGTGAGGAGCGCTGCGAAGCAGCGCGTCTCGAACATCACAAGCCGGCTGTTGCCGACTTGTGCACGTTTAACGACCCAATCTCGGGTAAACCCGGGATTGGTGGCCGCCCCATCCTTCGAGACGCGTCGCTACGCGACGCTCCTCAGGATGAGGCAGATCGGCGCTCCCCGCTAAGGTTATGCCCATCGTCTATGAAAAGCTGCTCGCGCTCAAAATTCCCGAGGTCGAGCACGCCTACGGACCGAAGGATTGCATTCTCTATGCACTTGGCCTCGGTCTCGGCCACGATCCGTTGAACGAGGACGAGCTTGCATTCGTTTATGAGAAAAACCTGAAAGCACTACCGACCTTCGCCCTCGTGCAGGGTTACACGCCGTACTGGCTGCGCCATCCGGAAACGGGCGTGGATTGGACCAAGGTCGTGCACGGCGAACAAAGTTTCGTGCTGCACAAGCCGGTCGCGACTCAAGGCGCTGTCATCGGCCGCACGCGCATTGTCGAGGTGGTCGATAAGGGTGAGAGAAAGGGTGCACTCGTCTATTCCGAGCGCCTGGTGATCGACAAGGCAAGCGGTGAAACGCTGGCGACGCTGAAGCAGACGACGTTCTGTCGCGCGGATGGCGGCTTCGGCGGCCCGAACCGCGAGACGCCGCAGCCGCATGTACTTCCGGAGCGCTCGCCGGATGTGGCCTGCGACCTCTCGACACGGCCGGAAATGGCGCTGATCTATCGGCTTTCCGGCGACATCAATCCGCTGCACGTCGAGCCGAACTATGCCAGGAAAGCCGGCTTTCCCCGCCCGATTTTGCACGGCCTTGCAACATTCGGCGTCGCGGGACACGCGCTGCTCAAGGCCGTTTGCGGCTACGACCCGGCGCGGCTGAAGGCAATGGCAGGACGGTTCTCGGCGCCGGTTTTCCCGGGTGAGACCATTCGCACCGAGATGTGGCGAGAGGGTTCCGTGATAAGCTTCCGCGCGCGCGTTGTTGAGCGCGATGTGATCGCAATCAACAATGGCCGCGCGGAGATCGGTGGATAGTTCATGAGCAAGCGTGCTGCCGAACAATCAGACGAATTCGCCGAAATCCGCGACGGCGTGCGCGCGTTGTGCACGAAGTTTCCCGGCGAATACTGGCGCGCGCTCGATCGCGAGCGCGCCTATCCGACCGAATTCGTCGCGGCACTCACCGGGGCCGGCTATCTCGCCGCGCTTATTCCGGAAGAATACGGCGGCAGCGGCTTGGGAATTCGCGCCGCCGCGGCAATTCTCGAAGAGGTGCAGGCCTCCGGCTGCAACGGCGCTGCCTGCCATGCGCAGATGTACACCATGGGCACGATCCTGCGTCACGGCAACGGCGAGCAGAAGGCGAACTACTTGCCTGCCATCGCCGCCGGCGACCTGCGCCTGCAGGCGTTCGGCGTCACCGAGCCCACGTCGGGAACGGACACGTTGTCGCTGCGTACGACGGCGCGACGCGAGGGCGATCATTACGTCATCAACGGACAGAAGATCTGGACTTCGCGCGCCGAGCATTCCGACCTGATGCTTTTGCTTGCGCGCACGACTCCGAAAGAACAGGCGAAAAAGCGCACGGAGGGGTTATCGGTATTCTTGGTCGACATGCGGCTTGCGCAAGGCACTAGTATCTCGATCAATCCGATCCGCACCATGATGAATCACGCGACCACGCAGGTTTTCTTCGACGACCTGCGCGTGCCGGCCGAGAACCTGATCGGCGAGGAAGGGAAGGGCTTTCGTTATATCCTTTCCGGCATGAATGCCGAGCGCATTTTGATCGCCGCGGAATGCATCGGCGATGCCAAGTGGTTTATCGGTAAGGCGTCCGCTTATGCGAAGGAGCGCTCGCTGTTCGGCCGGCCGATCGGGCAGAACCAGGGCGTGCAATTTCCGATCGCACGCGCCTACGCGCAGATGCGCGCCGCCGAATTGATGGTGCATGAAGCGGCGCGGCTTTACGAAGCGGGGAAAGACATCGGCGCCGAAGCCAATATGGCGAAGCTGCTCGCCGCAGACGCGTCATGGGCGGCAGCCGACATGTGCGTGCAGACGCACGGCGGTTTCGGCTTTGCCGAGGAATACGATATCGAGCGCAAGTTCCGCGAGACGCGGCTTTACCAAGTTGCGCCGATCTCAACCAACATGATCCTCTCCTATCTCGCCGAGCACGTGCTCGGCCTGCCGCGGTCGTACTGATTCCAGCTGTCATGTCCCGCGAAAGCGGGGCATTTAGTACGCTGCGGCGCGAGTTGATTATCGCTGCGGCGGCGGCTACTGGATCATCCGCTTGCGCGGATGATGACGGCAGAATGTGCTTCACTTCCGAGATCAATATGACCCTTCCCCTTTCCGGCCTCCTCGTCGTCTCGGTCGAGCAGGCGGTCGCAGCTCCGCAATGCACCTGCCGTCTGGCCGACGCCGGCGCGCGCGTCATCAAGATCGAGCGGCCGGAAGGCGACTTCGCGCGCGGCTATGACAGCATCGTCCACGGCGAAAGTGCTCATTTCGTCTGGCTCAACCGCGGCAAGGAATCCGTCGTGCTCGATCTCGGTAAGGCCGAGGACAAGGCGGTGCTGGAAGCCTTGCTCGCGAAAGCCGACGTGTTCGTGCAGAACCTCAAGCCCGGCGCGCTGGCCAAGCTCGGCTTTGCGACGCAACGGCTTCGCAAGGATTATCCGCGGCTGATCTGCTGCTCGATTTCCGGCTACGGCGAAAGCGGGCCCTATGCGCAGCGCAAAGCCTACGACCTGCTGATTCAGGCAGAATCTGGATTGTCGTCTGTGACCGGCGGACCTGAAGGGCCGGCACGCGTCGGCGTTTCGGTCGTGGATATCGCTGCCGGGCTCAACGCGTACGAGGCGATCCTCGAGGCTTTGCTCGCGCGCGCACACAGCAATGAGGGTGCGGATATTTCGGTGTCGATGTTCGACGCCATGGCGGAATGGATGACCATTCCGCTGCTCAACGATGAGGGTGGCAACCCGTTCAAGCGGGCCGGCCTCGCGCATCCGACGATTTCGCCGTACGGCACGTTCAGGACGCGCGATGGCGCGGACATCCTCATTGCCATCCAGAATGACCGGGAGTGGCGCGTTCTGGCGGACAAGGTGCTCGGTAATCCTGGCCTTGCCGACGATCCGAAATTCGCGACGGTGCCGAAGCGATTTGCGAACCGGGCGGAAACCGACGCGCATGTCGCCAAATCGTTTGCGGCAATCGACGTCGAGTCGCTGATAAAGAAGCTTGAAGCCGCGCACATCGCCTTCGCGCGCGTAAACGACACGGCTCTGCTCGGCAGGCATCCGCACTTGCGCCGCATCACAGTCGATACGCCCAGCGGCCCGGCGAGCGTGCCGGCGCCGGCCTATCGCCTCGCCGGTGAGCAGCGGCGCTACGGCTCCGTGCCGAAGCTTGGCGAGCATACCGAAAAGGTGAAAGCGGAATTTTTGTCGAGGCGCTAGTCCATCGCGTGGACTTCTTCCTGCCTCGGCCCATCGGGCGCCTTGTTCTTCGACGAGCCGATGATGAGCACCAGCGGGATCATTGCGAAGGTCAACAGCATGATAAGCTTGAAATCGTTGATGTAGGCGATCATCGACGCCTGCTGCGTGACGATTCGGTCGAGCAGCGCAAGACCCGTCTGGGTATGCACATTGAGATGCGAGGTGACATTCGGCATCTGCAGGGCATCGTTAAACGGCGTGACGTTCTCGACCAGCCGCGCGTGCATTTCGGTCGTCTTGCTGGTCAGGTTCGCGATCACCATCGAGATGCCGACGGACGAGCCGATATTGCGCACCAGCGTCAGGATCGACGTGCCGCTGTTGCGCAGATGGCCGGGCAGGGTCAGGAACGCCGCGGTCGAAATCGGCACGAACAATAGGCCAAGGCCGATGCCCTGGATGATGCTGGTGACGATAATCATCTCCTGCGTGGTGTCGAGCGAAAATCCGGTCATGTAGTAGAGCGTTCCGCCGGCGAGTAGCAAACCGGCGAGGATCAGATAGCGCGTCTCGAACCATTTCATCAGGCGCGGCGCCACGATCATGGTGATGAGCGTGCCGACGCCGCGCGAGCCGAGCAAGAAGCCGGCGGTCTGAATCGGATAGCCGAGCAGGTTTTGCATGAACGGCGTGACCAGCGCCATGGTGCCGAACAGCACGACGCCGATCGCCACCATGAAGACGCAACCGCTG
>DASUKT010000013.1:0-22362 GCA_036278575.1 Pseudolabrys sp.
CGCCGGCAACATCACCGACGACGACTGGAGCGAGATGGAGAACGGCATCGCGCGTTCGTTCGGCACCTGCATGGTGATGGGAACGGCGGCGACGATGATGGCGATTACCGAGGCGCTCGGGCTGGCGCTGCCGGGCGCGTCGTCCATTCCGGCGGCCGACAGCAACCATCCGCGCATGTGCGGCGCCGCCGGCCGGCGCATTGTCGAGATGGTGTGGGAAGACCTGACGCCGGCGAAAATTCTCACGAAGAGCTCTTTCGACAATGCGATCAAGGTGCACATGGCGATGGGCGGCTCGACCAACGCCATCATTCACGTCGTCGCTATGGCGCGCCGCGCCGGCATCCCGATCGACATGGAGCGTTTCGACCAGCTCTCGCGGGAAATTCCGGTGCTCGCCAACGTGCGGCCGTCAGGCAAATACCTGATGGAGGATTTCTTCTACGCCGGCGGCCTGCGTGCGCTGATGATCGCGCTCAAGGACAAGCTCGACCTCAGTTGCATGACGGTGACCGGAGAGACGCTTGGACAGAACATCGAAGGCGCGCAGATTCATATTCCCGACGTGATCCATTCGTTGAACGATCCGATCTATGCCGAAGGCGCAACGGCGGTGCTCAAGGGCAACCTCGCGCCGCAGGGCTGTGTCATCAAGCCGGCAGCGGCGGAAAAGCGTTTCCTCAAGCACCGCGGCAAGGCGATCGCCTTCGAGGACTACAACCACATGATGCGCGAGATCGAGCGCGACGATCTCGATGTGACGCCCGACCACATCCTCGTGCTCAAGAATGCCGGCCCAAAAGGCGGCCCCGGCATGCCGGAATGGGGCATGCTGCCGATTCCGAATCGGCTGGTGAAGCAGGGCGTGCGCGACATGATCCGCATTTCCGACGGCCGCATGAGCGGCACCAGTTATGGCGCATGCATCCTGCACGTCGCGCCGGAGAGCTACGTCGGCGGTCCGCTTGCGTTGGTGCAGACCGGCGACGAGATCGAAATCGACGTCGACAGGCGCCGCATTCACCTGCATGTCAGCGACGAAGAGCTGGCGCGGCGCAAGGCAGCCTGGATGCCGCCGCCGCCGCGCTTCACGCGCGGCTATGGCGCGATGTTTTCCGAACACATCGGGCAGGCCGACCAGGGCTGCGATTTCGATTTTCTCAAAGCCGGCGCGCCGACGCCGGAACCGGAAATTCACTGAAGAACAAAAGAGTGGAGGAATAAATGTTCAAAGCAATAACGCGCGGGACGTTCGCCGCCGTGGCGCTTGCGGCGCTGAGCTTGCCCGCAGCCGCGCAAAAATATCCGAGCGGGCCGGTCCGCATGATCGTCGCCTATTCGGCAGGCGGCACGGGCGACGTCGTCGGCCGCATCGTCGCGCCGAAGCTTGCCCAACTGCTCGGCCAATCTGTGGTGGTGGAAAATCGTCCGGGCGCGAGCGGTTCGATCGGTGCGCACGCCGTCGCAACGGCTGCGCCCGACGGATTGACCTTGCTGCTCGGCCAGACCGGCGAAATTTCCATCAATCAGCATTGGCTCAAAGGCTTGAGTTACGATCCGGAAAAGGATCTTCAGCCGGTGGCGCTTCTGGCCGTTGTGCCGCTCGGCCTCGTGGTGCCTGCGAAGGCTCCCTATTCGGACATGAAGGGCTTTCTCGCTGCGCTTCCAAAAGCGAAACTTACATTCGCGTCGGCCGGCAGCGGCACGCCCGGTTATTTTGCCGGCGAGATGCTGAAAGCGGCGACGCACAGCAATCTCACCCATGTGCCTTACAAGGGTGCGGGACCGGCGCTCAACGATCTCCTCGGCGCGCATGTCGACCTGTATTTTTCCGGATTGCCGGCCGCGATGTCGCAGGTGAGAGCAAAGACACTGAAGCTGCTGGCGGTGTCGTCGGCCAAGCGCGCTTCGGTCGCGCCAAACGTGCCGACGGTGGCGGAGGCAAGCGGCATCAAGGCGTTCAATTTCACCCTGTGGTCGGGAATTTTCGTGCCGCATGGCACGCCGCAAGCGATCGTCACGACGCTTAACACCGACATCAACAAGGTGCTTAACGACCCGGCGACAAAGAAAAAACTTGCCGCGCTCGGCGCCGAGCTCGATCCGATGTCGGTCGACCGGTTCAAGAAATTCGTCAAGGACGAAAGCGACAAGTATCTCGGCATCATCAAGCAGGCGGGATTGACCCCGCAATAACGCGCAAGCCGCTTCCGTTTCAGAGAACGAACGGCACGAGCGCGGCCACCTGCGCGCGGTAACGCGCGTAGGTGCCGCCGAACTGCTCCGACATGAAGCGTTCCTCGATTCTGATCTTGCGCACGATCCCGAGAACGAAAAAGATGAGCGCGATCAGTGCGCGCCACCTGCCGATCGCGAGCGCCGTCCCGATCAACGCCAGCAGAAGGCCGGTGTAAATCGGATGGCGCACAAGCGCATATGGGCCGCTGCGGATCAATTCATGCCCTTTCTTGACGGTGACCGAGCCGCTCCAGTTGCCGCCGAGCCATGCGCGCGCAACGATCGAAAACCCCAGACCGATGACGATAATGGCCACCGTGCACCAGAACCACATCAACGATAGCGGTACGAAGCGTTGCTCCAATTGCGGACCCGCAATGCCGGGCCAGCCGAGCAGGATGCCGCCGAGGATCAGCGGCACATGATGGGTAAGACGGGAACGCAAGCCTTCCTCGCGCTGCGTTTCCTTCGCGCCGATGGAGGCGGCGATCCAGTAGGCAAGCCAGATCAGCCAAAGCGCGGGGATAATGGAATAATAAAAAGTTCTCATTGCACGATGGCTAGCGAGCAAGTATGGCCAAATTGGCAATTGAGCCGCGGGCCGCGATGAGCGACGACATTCCCTTCGACAAGGCTCTCGATCTTGCACCGGACACGGCCGACGAGCCGGTGCCTGGCGTCCGCCGCGTGATGGCGAACAATCCCGGTCCGTTCACCTTCAAAGGCACGATGAGCTACATCGTTGGGCGCGGCAAGGTTGCGATTATCGATCCCGGACCGAACGACGAGCGGCATCTGACGGCGCTGCTCGATGCGGTGCGCGGCGAAACCGTGACGCATATCTTCGTCACCCACACACATCAGGATCATTCGCCGGGCGTGCCTCGTATCAAGGCGGCAACCGGCGCAACCGTCTATGCGGAAGGCCCGCATCGCGCCGCGCGTCCTCTGCATATCGGCGAACATAATCCCCTCGATGCTTCGGCAGACCGTGACTTCAGGCCGGACGTCGCTCTTGCCGATGGCGCGGTGGTGCAAGGCGATGGCTGGAGCATCGAAGCGGTCGCGACGCCGGGGCATACCGCCAACCACATGGCGTTCGCGTGGCGCGGAAAAGACATTCTGTTTGCGGGCGATCATGTGATGGGGTGGGCAACCTCGATTGTCGCGCCGCCGGACGGCGCGATGAGCGACTACATGGCTTCGCTCAACAAGCTCGCGCGCCGCAAGGAAAGCCTCTACTTCCCCGGTCACGGACCGCAGATTAACGACGCGCCGCGCTTTGTGAATTATTACATCCTGCATCGCAAGGCGCGCGAGGATTCGATCCTGCATCGCCTCGGCAAAGGTGCGACGGACATTCCGACGATCGTGCGCGCTATCTATATCGGTATCGACCCGCGTCTTGTCGGTGCAGCCGGCCTCTCGGTGCTGGCGCACATGGAAGATCTGGTTGCGCGCGGGCTGGTCGTAACCGAGGGCGCGCCCTCGATCGACGGCATCTATCGCCTCGCAGAAGGCGGCGGCCGGCGAACGGGCTGAGGCTTTTTCGGTTCGGGCTTCGGCTCCGGTAAGGAGGCGACGGCGTCATCGATATCGTCGAGCAACTTGCGCACGCGCGCCGCATTGGTGCCGAAGTCATGACTGCCATAACGCGAAGCTGAGCGGACATCGACGCGGGCGGCATTGGCCCCGATAGCCGTAACGCGAATGACGACATCGTCGCGAAAGCCCATGATCGGCGTACGGGCGATCGCCTCGATGATGCCGTTGTGGCCGGGAGCCGGGTCCTGCTCGGAGACGACGCGCCACTTGCGCCGTTCGGCGAGCTTGAGCGCAATGTCGTACGTGGCGGGGGCCGACGCCGACACTTCAAGCGGAACGACGTCCGGATAAGCCGCCTGCTGAAGCGCCGCGGTTGCCGGACCGGGATATTCGTCCGTCCCGCGCGGCCGCAGGCGCGCCAGCACCCCAAATTTCGGCGGATCGGCGGGGTCGGTCGTGATGTCGTTGATCTGCGGCAGCTTGAGCGCGCGCGTGCCGAGGTAAGCCGGATAGGCAAGCAACAGGACCGCAATCAGCAGCGCGCCAAGGGCGTGACGCAAACCACCGGCGCCGTCGCGCCAGATCGGCACGAACGAGGCAAATGCCAGGAGCAGTGCGAGCAGCGCGCAGCCGAGCGCTGCGGCAAAAGTAGCCAGCGCCGGCGCAATCTCGAGCAGATCGAGCCGCAGAATGACGATGGAAAGCATCGTCGCCAGCAAGGCGAACAACGCCAGGCGCCACGCCCGCACGGCAAGCCGGGACTTCGGATTTTCAGTGAAAGGCCGGCGCCACATTGTGCCCTGCTGTCCCGCGCGATTCCCGCTTTGGCGCGACAGGGATAATCACAAGCGCGGGTCCAGGCAATCGCAGTCTGGCCATCACGATTGACGGTACCGCCGCCGCCTGGCGCTCATTCCGCCGCGGCCGTTGTCGGCAGGACGTAGGTCTTGAAGCGATCGCGCAAGACCGTTTTCTGTATCTTGCCTGTAGCCGTATGCGGGATTTCATCGACGAAGACGACATCGTCGGGCAGCCACCATTTGGCAATCTTGCCCTGCATGAAACCAAGGATTTCCTCCTTGGTGGCCTGCATGCCCTTTTTGAGCACGAGGACCAGCAACGGCCGCTCGTCCCATTTCGGATGGCTGACGCCGATGACCGCCGCTTCTGCGACTTTCGGATGGCCGACCGCGAGATTTTCAAGATCGATCGACGAAATCCACTCGCCGCCGGACTTGATGACGTCTTTCGCACGGTCGGTAATCTGCATGTAGCCGTATTCGTCCATGGTGGCGACATCGCCGGTATCGAACCAGCCGTCCTGCTCAAACACGTCGGCGTCGGCGACCTTGTAATAGGCGCGGGCGACCGCCGGCCCGCGCACCTTCAGGCGGCCGAACGTCTTGCCGTCCCACGGCAAGTCTTTGCCGGCGTCATCCGTGATCTTCATCTCGACGCCAAAGGGCGGATGACCTTGCTTCATCTGCACGTCGAGCCGGGCGTCACCTTTCAGCGTAGCGTATTCCGGTTTCATGGTGCAAAGCGAGCCAAGCGGGCTCATCTCCGTCATGCCCCACGCATGCACGACTTCGACGCCGTATTTTTCCTGAAAGGTCTGCGTCATGGCGCGCGGACACGCGGAGCCGCCGATCACCACGCGTTTGAGGTAGGGGAGCTTGCCGCCTGTCTTTTCGAGATCCTGCAACAGCATCAGCCAGACGGTGGGCACAGCCGCCGTAAACGTGACCTTGTACTTGTCGAGCAGCTCGTAAATCGACGCGCCATCCATTTTGGCGCCGGGCAGCACGAACGCCGCGCCGACCATTGGCGCCGAGAACGCCAGCGACCAGCCGTTGGCGTGAAAGATCGGAACGACCGGCATGCACACGTCGCGCGACGACATGCATTTGGAATCCGGCAGCGACGCCATCAGAGCGTGCAGCACGTTCGAGCGATGCGAATAGAGGACGCCCTTCGGATTGCCGGTGGTGCCCGACGTGTAGCACATGCCGGCGGCGGTATTTTCGTCGAACGATTTCCAGGTGAAGTCGCCGTCTACCTCGTTGATCCAATCCTCATAGGCGACGGCGTTCCTGAGCGATGTTTGCGGCATGTGCGCGGCATCGGTGAGCACGACGTGCCGCTCGATGGTCGGCAGCCGATCGGCGATCTTCTCGAGCAGCGGCACGAATGTGATGTCGACCATCATCATCCGGTCTTCGGCGTGATTGATGATCCACGCGATTTGATCGGGAAATAGCCGCGGATTGACGGTGTGATAGATCGCGCCGATCCCGAGAATGCCGTACCAGGCTTCCAGATGCCGCCAGGTGTTCCAGGCCAGCGTCGCGACCCGGTCGCCCATCTCGATGCCGTCGCGCTCGAGCCGCTGCGCGACCTTCAGCGCACGGGCGCGGATCTGGGCATAATTCGTTTCGACGATCGGTCCTTCCACCGAGCGCGTGATGACGGGACGGCTCCCGTGAAAGGTCGCGGCGTGATCGATGATGCGATGGCACAGCAGCGGCCAGTTCTGCATCAGCCCAAGCATTGACGTCTCCTCGGCAGTTTTTCATCTTTGGGCCATCCGAAGCCGGTGGCCGACTCCAAGGTTAGCCGCCGCGCAGCGCAACGCAACCGGCCCCGGAATGGCCCGTACGCCACTGAAAAAGAGCGCATGCGCAATCGGCGCGGGTCCGGTGCAGTCGTTCCTGGCCCTCACCCTGCTTATTGCGGCTCACGCCGGCGTTGCTATCGCCAAAGACGTGCCGCTTCCGCCGCTGCGGCCGATTCCTTATGCCGACTCACCGGCTCCTGCGGAACACGCGAGCAAGGCAACCGAGCCTTCCGAGTGCCGCACACACCTTCAAACGATTGCGGAGATTACTCCCGTCGCTGCGATGAAGGGGCCCGGGGGCTGTGGCGGTGACGATATGGTGCGCCTGGAAGCCATGCGGCTTGCCGACCAAAGCCGGATCGCCGTGACACCGCCGCCCATCCTGCGTTGCTCGATGGCGACAGCGCTGACCGATTGGATTCGTGACGATGTTGCGGCAAGCGTTGCCACTCTCGGCGGTAAATTGCGCAGCCTGGACAATTTCGGCGATTACGAATGCCGGGGCCGCAATCGTATCGCCGGCGCGAAACTCAGCGAGCACGGAAAAGGCAATGCCATCGACATTCGGGGCTTCTCGCTCGACAGCGGCCGAACGATCAGGCTTACGGATGTCACCGTTTCAGCCGATTTCCGGAAAGCCTTGCGCGCGAGCGCTTGCGCACGGTTCACAACGGTCCTTGGTCCCGGCTCCGATGGCTTTCACAACAGCCACATCCATCTCGACCTCGCGGAACGCCACAATGACTATCGCATTTGCGAATGGGACCTGAACTCGCCACCCTCTTCGCCGGCGGGCGTGGAGGCCGCCAATATTCCGCTGCCCTTGCCGAAGCCGGAGGTGCTGCGTCGTTAACAGGCGTTGCGAAGCAATTTGTAGCTCGAAGCATCAAACAAAACGGCGCCGATCGCCTCGGCGCCGCGATATTCGACTTTGGCGGAAACTCAGAAGAGACTTTTTGTCTGTGCCGCTGCGACCTGCGGATTGAAGGGCGAGTCGCCTTCATGCGGTGCAAGCACGACCACAACCGTGCCGGGCTTCACGCGCTTGTAAAGGTCGATCACGTCCTCGTTCGTCATGCGAATGCAGCCGGACGAAATCGCTTGCCCGATGTATTCGGGCTGATTGGTACCGTGGATACGGTACAGCGTGTCCTTGTTGCCTTCGTAGAGATACATCGCCCGCGCACCCATCGGGTTTTGCGGGCCGGGGCCGACGTAATCCGGGACTTTCATCCGCTTCTTGATTTCTTCGGTCGGCGTCCACGACGGCCATTCCGCCATCCGGCCGACCTTGGCGACACCGGACCACGCGAGGGCTTCCTCGCCGACGGTCACGCCGTAGCGGATCGCCTTGCCGCCGGGCAGCACGTAATAGAGGTACCGAGCGTCCGAATCGATAACGATCGTGCCCGGCACTTCCTTGCGGTGATACTGCACGATGTGCCGGCGGTAAGGCTCCGGAATTTCCGCCTTGGCATAGGGCGCGGCGGCAAGCAGCTTCTTGTCGCGCGGGGTGAGGTTTGCTTCGGACGCCGGATCGAGCGTCGTCTGCATGCAACCGCCTAACAAAAGACCGACGCCTACCAACGCAAAATACAGGCCCCGCGTCGCCATTTTCTTCCCCATTCCGAGTTGCCCCGTCACTGTCGCCGGGTACTTACTTTCGATCGTTTTTAACCGCAGAATCGACACGGTTGTCACGCGCTCAAGCGGGGAGTCTATACCTTCCTGTGGAGGTGTTGCATGAATGACGCACCGGTTCCCGATCAAATTCGTTGCATCCGAAATCTTATTTTGCCGTCAGGGTTTTAATCGGCGGTTTACCAACGATGCCCTTCTAGTATTTCGGCCCGTTTGGAAGCGAGCAGGGGAACTGACGACCGCGCATGGCCCGTTCAATCGTCACGATAGGACACGATTTGCCGCGCATTTCCGCCCCACTCGATAACTAGACTTTAGTGCGAGGACGCCAAGGAAGGATAACAACAATGGACACGACCAGAGGCGTGGAGAGGGACGAGGGCTCCCGCCGGGAACGCCAGAACAATAGCCTCGATGGCCGATACCGTGAGATCGGCATTTCCGCAGTTGCGGCGGCGGTGCGCTTCCAAAGCGAGGTTCGTAATCCTGCGTATGCGCCTGACGTTCATGCGATCGCGCACGCGTATGGTTATCTCGCCGAAGCTTGAGATCGGCTGACGCAAAGCGTTTTCCGAATTCTTTCGACCTGCATGAAGGCCGAGAAGCTGCGGCTGCGGGATTATTTGGCTTGCGCAAGCTGAGGTGATCGGGCCATGACAGCCTCCGTAAGCAGCGAGGGCTGGCATGCTGTCGGTCTATATCAAGCGCGGCGGCGCATTGGAGCGCGTGCCGGTTGAACAGGGCGTCGCGCCGCCTGATACGGCGGTGTGGATCGACATGATCACGCCGACGCCGCACGAAGACCGGCTGGTCGAAAGCCTTGTGGGCATCGCCGTTCCGACCCGCGAAGAAATGCAGGAAATCGAGGTTTCCAGCCGTCTCTACGCCGAGAATGGCGCGCGCTACATGACGGCGACGCTGATGTCCCAGTCGGAAACGGCCAATCCGAAGATCACGCCGGTCACCTTTATCCTCGCCGGCCACCGGCTCGTTACCGTGCGGTATGACACGCCGCGTCCGTTCGCGATCATAGAGCACAAGCTGGGGCGAGCGTGCCCGCCGAACGTGACAGGCGAATCGGTGCTTATGGATTTGCTCGACGCGGTGATCGATCGTTCCGCCGATATTCTCGAGCGGATCGGCGCCGAAGTGGACCAACTGTCCTTTACGATCTTCGAGCCGGAGCGGGAAACGAAGTCGTTGTCCTACAACGACGTGCTTAAGGCGCTCGGCCGCAAGGGCGATCTGACGTCAAAAGTCCGCGAAAGCCTGGTGTCCATCGGCCGGCTGCTTCTGTTCTTGTGGACCGAAGCAGAAGGCATGCGTTGGGCGAAGGACACGCGCACGCAGTTGCAGTCGATGCGGCGGGATACGGCGTCGATTGCGGATCATGCGACTTATCTTGCCAACAAGATCACCTTCCTGCTCGATGCCATGCTTGGCGTCGTCAATATTCAGCAGAACAACATCATCAAGATTTTTTCCGTCGCGGCTGTCGGTCTCATGCCCCCGACCCTGATCGCCTCGATCTATGGCATGAACTTCAAGCACATGCCGGAACTGGACTGGCACTTCGGCTATCCGCTCGCGGTGCTTTTGATGGTCGCATCCGCGGTCATTCCGTATTTCTTTTTCAAATGGAAAAAGTGGCTGTGACAGCGATCAGTAATCAGTAATCAGAATCAGAATTCAGAATTCAGAATTCAGAATTACGAAACGGCGGATAACTGACTACTGACCTCTGATTACTGACCCCCGATCACACGTGCTGTCCGCCATTGATGTGGATTTCGGCGCCATTCACATAAGACGAGGTCTCCGTGCACAGCACGTAGATGATCTTGGCCACCTCGTCGGTGGTGCCGAGGCGATGCAGCGGAATTTGCTCGACGATTTTCTCCGTGCCCGGCGATAGAATTGCGGTGTCGATTTCCCCCGGTGCGATCGAGTTCACGCGGACGCCGAAGCGGCCGAAGTCAGAAGCCATCTCGCGTGTGAGCGCGGCGAGGGCGGCTTTCGACGTGGCGTAAGCGGCGCCGGCGAAGGGATGCACGCGCGAGCCGGCAATTGAAGTCACGTTGACGACCGAGCCCTTGGTCGCCTTGAGTTCGTCCAGCAGGCCGCGCGCCAGCATGATCGGCGCGAAGAAATTCACGCGGAAGACGTGACGCCAGACATCGACGGTCGTGTCGATCGTGCTCAGGCGCTTGCCGCCCTCGGCCTTGGGCGAGATGGCCGCGTTATTGACCAGGGCGTGCAGTTCGTGACCGGAAAGGCGCCGCTTGATTTCCTCAATCGCTTCTTCGGTGTTTGCGGCGTCCGAAAGATCGACCTGGATGTGATCCTCGGGGCCGGCCTCCCACGGACAATTCTCCGGAAAGGGATGCCGCGAACAGGTGATGACCCTCCAGCCGGCCGCCGAGAAGCGTTTTACCGTCGCGTGGCCGATGCCGCGGCTCGCCCCGGTCAGGAGCAGCGTGCGGCGCGGCTGGTTTGCGGGTGTTGCCATAGGGTCCTTCGAAAGTTCGGGAGCACGGGTCAATCGCCCTTGTTCCGCACTGCTCACGGATAAAGCCGCGTCTTGCTCCAAGGTGCTCCAAGGCTGCTCCGGCGGAATTCGATGCGGTCGTGGAGACGGAACGGCCGGTCGTGCCAGAATTCCATGATGGTTGGAATGATCCGGAAACCCAACCAGTTAGGTGGCCGGGGAACTGCTCCAATCGCGTATTTTGCGGCATAGACCGTGACGGCTTTTTCGAATGCGAGCCGGCTTTCGAGCGGCGACGACTGCTTGCTGGCCCAGGCGCCGATCTGCGCCTGCTTGGGCCGGGTGGCGAAATAGGCGTCTGCCTCCTCGGCGGTGACCCGTTCCACGCCCCCGCGCACCCGGATCTGCCGGTTCAGCGATTTCCAATGGAAAACCAGGGCAGCCTTGGGCTGTTCGTCTAACTCATGCCCTTTTTGGCTGTCCACATTCGTGTAGAAAACAAACCCGCGCTCGTCGACGCCCTTGAGAAGCACCATCCGCGCATTCGGAAGGCCGTCCTTGTCGACGGTGGCCAGCGTCATGGCAGTAGGGTCGCGCGGCTCCGCAGCGGTCGCATCGCGAAGCCAAGCGGCAAAAAGCTGCAGCGGCTCGTCCGCCTGGGTGAAATCACCAGTCGTTAACCAGGTCGGGTGTTCAATCGGGGCTGTATCGGACATCTCGTGGAGTACTCGCTTGGCCACGTTTATGGCCCGCCGCATTCAGGAATGCCTTTATACTGAAACCGCCGTGGCGCGCCTATGGCGGCGCCCGGTATGCGCGCGCCTGCCATTTGCGGCGGCACTTGTGCTCGGTTTGAGCTGTGGCGGCTGCAGCTTGCCCTCCAACTTCGACTCGCTGTTCGCGCACACGGGCTTATCCGATACGACGGGCTCGATCACGCCGCCTCCCGGCAGCAAGCAGGCCGCCGAGCTGCCGCCCGAGCGCGACCTCGTTTATACGCGCGCCGCCGTCAGCGCCGTCCTTGCGCGCGGCGGCAAAGATGCGAGCTTCCCGTGGGAAAATCCCCAGTCAGGCGCGCGCGGTACGGTAACGCCGATCGCCTCGGCTTACACTCAGGATGGCGCCGTCTGCCACGATTTCCTCGCCAGCTACATAAGCGGCAGCTCGGAAGCGTGGATGCAGGGCGAAGCGTGTCGCCAGGCACGAGATAAGTGGGAAGTGCGCTCACTCAAGCCCTGGAAACGGTCCTGATCGCGCCAGCCCAATTCCGTTGCATCCGGCCCCGCCGCGCCCCACATTGACGGACGAGCAGCCGCTTTGAGCGGCCGGGGGATTTAACGGAGAAAAGGAAGAATGCGCGACCCCTACGAGATTCTGGGGGTATCGAAGGGTGCGAGCGAAGGCGAGATCAAGAGCGCCTTCCGCAAACTGGCCAAAAAGCTGCATCCCGACGCCAACAAGCACGACCCGAAGGCAGCATCGCGCTTCGCCGAACTTAATGCGGCGTACGAAATTCTCGGCAGCGAGGATAAGCGCAAGTCATTCGATCGCGGCGAGATCGACGCGGAAGGCAAGCCAAAGTTCCGCGGCTTTGAAGGTTTCGGAGCGGGCGGTCATCCGGGTGCCGGGCCGGGCGGCTTTGGACGCGGCGGTCATTTCGAATCCTTCACCTGGGGGCCCGATGGATTTCAGCAAGCGGGGCCGGGGGGTGCTAACGCGGGCGCGCGCGGCGGCTTTGAGGATTTGTTGCGCGGCATGTTCAGCGGCGCGGCGCGTTCGCGCACCGGCGGTTTCGAGGCGGAGGATTTCGCCGGCTCCCAAGCCGGCCAGGATCTCATAGCAACGCTGACCATCACGCTTCCCGAAGCGGCAAAGGGCGCAAAGACGCGCGTTCATTTGCCGACCGGCAAAGACGTGGAAGTGAAAATTCCCGCCGGTCTCACGAGTGGCCAGCAGATCAGATTGAAGGGCCAGGGCTGGCCGGGGCGCGGCGGCGCAGGCGACGCGCTGATTACGGTAACGATCGCGCCGCATCCGATCTTCACGCCGGACGGCGCCGATCTGCGCATGGAGCTTCCGATCACGCTTTACGAGGCGGTGCTTGGCGGCAAAGTGCGCGTGCCAACGCTCGACGGCGCGGTTGAGCTCGCGATTCCGCCGGAAACAAATTCCGGCCGCACATTCCGCCTGAAAGGCAAAGGCCTCAGGACGAAGGGCGGCGCCGGCGATTTGATGGCGACCGTGCGCATCGTGCTCCCCGAGCGGAGCGACGCGGAGCTCAAGGAGCTGATGCGCACGTGGCGCGAGAGCAAACCGTACGATCCCCGCAAGGACCTGAGCTGATCGGAGCGGCTAAGATCGAAGAGCCGGCGACCTACGACTTGCGTCCGTCGATCTGCTCCCACACAGCTCGGGTCACTTGCTTCAGCCGGTCGTGATCGGCCGGGCCGCTCACCACATAAGCCACGTTGTCTTCAACCCAGAAGAAGGCAGCCGCACGAGCCTCGTCGCGATACCGCAAACCGGTCTGCGGCGACTGCGAGCGCGCGCAGTAAACGGTAAAGCGCTCGCCCGACGGACCCTCGTACATGTAAAACGCCGCCGCTTCTCCGGTTGGGCCGGGCAACAGCCGGCCGCCGACAAGCTTAAGACCCATCGATTGCAGTTCGGGCACATTCAGCGGATACCCGACGCGCTTCGATAGCCATTGCTTCATGTGCGCGCGCTGATCGCCGCTGACTTCGACCGGATGACGGACTTCGACGACATACAGCTTGTAGGCATCGAGAGCGTCAGCCGTGAACAACTCGAAATTATTTGGCGCCAATGTCGTGGCGCCGCGTGCGACCCAACCTGCGCTTCCCCCGACGATGAAGGCGGCGACCGCTGCCGCCGCTGCAACAAGGCGCCATGTCCGGCCGTTGCCGCGGCTGTTCGAGAGTAACTGCTCCAGCTTCAACCGTTCCGGGATCGGTTCGTTGACGACCGCGCCATAGCGCGCGCGAATGGATTCGGCTTGCGCGCGCCAGGCGGCAACGAGTTCGGCGTCCTGCGGATGCGCTGCCAGCCAGTCGGAAACCGCACCCTGGCGATCGGACGGCAGTTCACCGTCGATGTACGCGTGGAGTTCGTCCACGGTCACCGGTGAATCATGATTATTCATAGCATCACCTTCATCGTCATTTCACGCGGCGCAGCGCCGGGCGCTCGCCGTCGAGATAGGCTTTGATCTGCACGCGCGCACGCGCCAGACGCGACATAACCGTTCCTATCGGGACCCCCTGAACCTCCGCGACCTCGCGGTAGCTCAAGCCCTCCAATACGACCAACAGCAACGCGGTACGCTGATCGTCTACCAGCGTCGCAAGGGCCCGCTCGATATCTCGCCCGCCGGCCTCCGGTCCCGCCATATCGGGCGCATCGTTGTCCTCGATCGGCGAGAGCAACGGGCGGCGCGCCAGCGACCGCAGCCGATTGCGGTTCAGGTTGGTCAGGATCGTGTAGAGCCAACTGCGTACATCGCCGCCGTGAAACAGGTGTTCCGACCGCAACGCCCTGACCAGCGTGTCCTGCACAAGATCGTCGGCGGCATCGCTATCGCGGGTTAGCGCCCGTGCGTAGCGCCGCAGCGCCGGGATCGTTGCTTCCACGCTTTGACGAAAGCCCGCCAAGCAGAACCCCTGACCTCACCACGCCCTGAGCAGGCCGAACGGCCGACCCACGCAAGGCTTACACCTGACGTCTTTCATTACCGTTGATCGCTCAAAATAACCCCGGAATCACAACGTATATTCCGGAAACTGAATTGAATTAACGCTTGCCCGGGCCGGGCAGCCAGCTTGCTTGATGACCCTAAATCCCTATGCCATAGGGGAAGTTAGTTGGCTCGGCACCAGGCGCGGGAAGCGGAATGGCTGAAGTTACGGGGCTCATGCGCGGCAAACGCGGCTTGGTGATGGGCGTGGCCAACAACCGCTCAATCGCCTGGGGGATCGCCCGTGCTTGCCGAGAGCACGGTGCCGAGCTTGCTTTTACCTATCAGGGCGAGGCGTTGAAGAAGCGGGTGGGACCGCTGGCCGAAGAGGTCGATGGGCTCGTCGTCGGGCACTGTGACGTTACCGATCGCAGGACGGTCGACGAGGTGTTCGATGCCGTGAAATCCGCGTGGGGATCGCTCGATTTTCTGGTCCATGCGATCGCCTTTTCCGACAAGGAGCAACTCGACGGCCGCTATATCGATACGACCGAGGATAATTTCACCAAGACGATGCTGGTGAGCTGCTACTCGTTCACGGCGGTCGCGCAGCGGGCCGAGAAGCTGATGACGAACGGCGGCTCCATGCTGACGCTCACGTATTACGGCTCCGAGAAATGGATGCCGCACTATAACGTCATGGGGCTCGCCAAAGCCGCGCTTGAGTGCTCGGTGCGCTACATGGCGGCCGATCTCGGCGAGAAAAACATTCGCGTTAACGCCATCTCATCGGGGCCGATCAAGACGCTTGCGGCATCGGGGATCGGCGACTTCCGTTACATTCTCAGGTGGAACGAGTTGAATACACCGTTGCGGCGGAACGTGACGCTGGAAGAAGTCGGGCAAACCGGCGTCTATTTCCTCTCCGACATGTCGCGGGGTGTCACCGGCGAAATCCATCACGTCGATGCCGGCTATCATATCGTCGGCATGAAGCACCCGAATGCTCCTGACATCGCCGTCGGCAAAGAATAGCGCGGCGGAGCATGGTGCAGCCGGTCGTCTATTACGTCCGACACGGCGAAACCGACTGGAATGTGGGAGGTCGCTTGCAGGGGCGGCATGACATTCCGCTCAACGACAAGGGACGCGCGCAGGCGACGCATTGCGGCGAGACGCTCAAGAAACTGTTTGCGAAGGACGGCCGCAATGCCGTCGATCTCGATTACGTTTCAAGCCCGCTCCAGCGTGCACGGCGCACGATGGAATTGATGCGCAGCGCGCTAGGGCTCGATGCCGGCGGCTATCGCGTCGATCCCCGTCTTGCCGAGATCGCTTTCGGCGAATGGGAAGGCTTTACCATCGCGCAGCTTCACGCGTGCGATCCGCAGCGGATAGCCGCGCGGGAACAGGACAAATGGGCGTTCGTTCCGCCGGGCGGCGAGAGCTACAAAATGGTGGCAATGCGGATGGGCGAGTGGCACCGCGCTCTCGCGCGCGATTGCGTGGTCGCTGCACACGGGGGTACCGCGCGCGGATTGATCGCCCATCTGGGCCTGGCGCACGCGGCAGCGGCGCCGCTGGTCGATATCGCGCACGGCATCGTTTACGTGTTCAGGGATGGGCAGATAGCCCGCTTCGCCTGAAAAAGAAAACGGCCGGACATTATCCGGCCGTCCGAGGGCGCAGCGAGCGCCCGATTGAACCTGAAATGCTCAGGACTTCTTTTCCATCTTCTTGCTTGTCTTCTTGCCTGACTTTTTGCTGGACTTCTTGGAGGACTTTTTCTTCTTCGCCGAAAAATCGTTGCTCAGGCTGGACTTCTTGTCCGACTTCTTTTCCATTTTCTTGTCGGACTTCTTGCTTGATTTCTTCGACTTCTTTTTCTTCTTCGCCGAAAGATCGGTGGCGAGGCTGGACTTCTTGTCCGACTTCTTTTCCATTTTCGTATTGGATTTCTTCTTCTTTTTGCTCTTCTTCTTGGCCGCGAGCATCACGGTATCGGCCTTGGTGAGACCGTTGGCCGACTGTGCCGCAAGCGTCGGCAGGCTCGTCGCGGCCAGAAAACCGAGCGCGGCAACGATGGCGATGAGTTTGCGCATGTTGATATCCTTGTTCGTCCCATTCGTTCGGCAGGGGATCACGGGCGGATTGCCCGGCTGCGGGTCACGATGGATTCGGCCTTTGCCCCCCTGTCCAACGCGGATTTGATTACCGCAACAACCCGCAAACGACAATGCGCAAAGTGGAAAAAGTCTTTATTTTTCCGTATGTTAACGTCCATTCAGGTTGTGATTAATCAACGTTCAGTGATATGAATGAACATTCAGGGGATCACAGCGCCGATCGGCCGATGTTGCCGGCGGGCTTTCATCGTTGCGCTCGGTCAATTTGACCGCTGCAAAGGTGCGGGCTACCAAACCGTCAAAGACAGAATCTCATGTCATTCAATACGTTCGGCCATCTTTTTCGTTTCACGAGCTTTGGTGAAAGCCACGGCGCTGCAATCGGCTGTGTGGTCGATGGCTGTCCGCCGCGGATACCCCTGACGGCGGACGACATTCAACGTCATCTCGACAAGCGGCGCCCAGGCCAATCGCGGTTCACGACCCAGCGTCAGGAGCCCGACGCGGTGAAGATCATGTCGGGCGTGTTCACGGACGGGGCGACAGGCAAGCAGGTGACGACCGGCACGCCGATCATGCTGATGATCGAGAATGTCGATCAGCGCTCGAAAGATTATTCCGAAATCAAGGACAAATACCGCCCCGGCCACGCCGGCTACACGTACGATATCAAATATGGGATTCACGATTATCGCGGCGGCGGGCGGGCATCCGCGCGCGAGACGGCCGCTCGCGTGGCTGCGGGCGCGATTGCGCGCAAGATCGTTCCCGGCATGATCGTACGGGCGGCTCTCACTCAGATGGGGCCGCACAAGATCGACCGCGCGCGCTGGGACTGGAACGAGGTCGATAATAATCCATTCTTCTGTCCCGATACGCAGCAGGCGAAGTTCTTTGAAAGTTACCTCGACGGTGTGCGCAAGGCGGGATCGTCCTGTGGCGCGGTGATCGAAGTCGTGGCGGATGGCGTGCCGCCGGGACTTGGCGCGCCGGTTTACGCCAAGCTCGATGCCGATCTTGCGTCTGCACTGATGGGCATCAATGCCGTTAAGGGCGTCGAGATCGGTGACGGATTCGCGACCGCTGCGATGAGCGGCGAAGAAAACGCGGACGAAATGCGGATGGGTAACGAGCGCAAACCGCGCTTTCTATCGAACCACGCCGGCGGCATTCTCGGTGGTATCTCCACCGGGCAGCAGATCGTGGCCCGCTTCGCGGTCAAGCCGACATCATCCATCCTTACGCCGCGCAAGACGGTCGATCGCTATGGCAACGAGACCGACGTGATGACCAAAGGACGCCATGACCCTTGTGTCGGCATTCGTGCGGTGCCGATCGGCGAGGCGATGGTTGCCTGCGTGCTCGCCGATCACTACCTGCGTCACCGCGCGCAGGTGGGTGAGGGGACGGCCTGGCCGTTTCAGAAGCCGGGCGCGTGATGCTGCGTTTGAGGACAATCCGTGGCCGATAGTCAGCAGCGTGTCGAAATTGCGGTCGCGGCATTTGCCAAGGGCGAAATCGTCGTCGTCATGGACGACGACGACCGCGAGAACGAGGGCGATCTGTTCGTTGCCGCGTCGCTTTGCACGCCGGAAAAAATGGCTTTCATCATTCGCAACACGTCGGGCATCGTGTGTGCGCCGCTTGGTGGAGAACTTGCACGCCGCCTGCATCTCGAGCCGATGGTCGCCGATAACGAGGCGCCGCTCGGCACCGCGTTTACGGTGTCGGTCGATGTACGCCATGGATTGACCACCGGTATTTCAGCGGAAGAGCGCTGCAACACGGTGCGCGCACTTGCCAACAGCAACAGCGGCGCCAACGATTTCGTGCGGCCCGGTCATGTGTTTCCGCTCGTGGCGCGGCAAGGCGGGGTGTTGATGCGGTCGGGCCACACGGAAGCGTGTGTCGATCTGTGCCGGCTTGCCGGGCTCCCGCCGGTCGGTGTGCTGTCGGAACTGATGAACGACGACGGCACGGTGATGCGCGGTCCGGGCGTCGCCGCCTTCGCAGCCAAACACAAGCTCCGGCAGGTTTCGATCGCCGATCTCATCGCCTATCGGCAGATGCGCGACAAACTTGTCGAGCGGGTGGGAGAGTTTTCCCTGTCGTCGGAAGCCGGCCCGCTCAAGGGTTATGCTTACGTCACGCCATTCGACAAAGTGCACCATATGGCTTTTGTTTACGGTCGAATCGGAGATGGCAAGAACGTGCCGGCGCGGCTTCATCGCGCGGATGTTATTGGCGACGTGTTCGGCGGCGCAAAGCCCATCCATGCGTCGCTTGCGCGCTTCAAGGCTGAGGGCCGTGGCGTCATTATTTACCTGCGCGACGGAACGGCCGGCGTGCCGGTTGCCGAGATTCCGCACGAAGGCAGCACCGGCACCGATGCGGCGCGTTCGCAGCAATGGCGGGAGATCGGACTGGGTGCGCAGATTCTCAAGGATCTTGGTATCGCGTCGATTCGCCTGCTGGCCTCGAGCCACCGCACCTATGTCGGCCTCGGCGGCTTCGGCATCGAGATCGTGGCGACCGAGCCGATCGACGGTTAGAGCTATCACCTTATCATCGTCGTCTCTGTTGTCATGCCCGGCTTTGTGCCGGGCATCCCGATAAAGAGCGCACTGCCTTTCTAAGCGGGATGGCCGGGACAAGCCCGGGCCATGACCGGCCGAAAAATTTGATATCTAGGCCAGCTTCATCATCTTCAACGCGGCGCGACCATTGGGACCGTAGGGGTTGCCGAGCGACTCGCACATTTCGAAGTGGTTGTAATTCGCCGCCTCGATCAGCTCGATCGGCTTGCCGGAGGCCTTTACGGCGGCAGCGAAATCGCGGTTCTGCCGCTGGAATTCCGGCGTCTCGTTGGAGCCGTAAGTGCAGATAGCGGGCGCGCGCAGATTAGCGATGTGGCGCTGCGAACTCATCGCTTCTTCCATCGCATCGGTGAATTTGATGTAGTGACTGCGCGCCGAGAGCCGCACCGGTTTGAGGTCGTACATGCCGCTCATGCACAGGCCGCCTTTTATGATGTCGGCCGGCGCTCCGTAATCCTTTTGCCAGTCGGTCGTCAGCGCAACGCCGCACAGGTGCCCGCCCGAGGAATGACCGCCAATGTAAAGCCGGTTGGCGTCGCCGCCGAAGCTTGCGGCGTTTTTGTGCACCCACACGATCGCGCGGCGCACCTGGTCCGCCATCGTTGCGATATCGCCTTTGGCGCCGATGACGTTGATGAAGTCGAGCGCGATGTAATGCGCACCGGCGTTGACGAACGTCTCGGCCGGAAAGGCGTAGTTCTTCGCTTCGCCGCCGCGCCACGCGCCGCCATGGATGAAGACGAAGATCGGAGCGTTCGATTTCCTGGTCGTAAAGATGTCGAGCGTCTCGACGGCGGTGGGGCCGTAGCTCACATGCTTGGGCGTCCCGAGCCTCGCACGCACTTCACTGCTGTTGGATGCATAGCGCTTGATGATCTGCCGCAGCATGGGCGCGTAGAACGATTGATCGTAAGCGGCGTCGAGCTCGACCTGATCCATGTTCATCCAGACGTGCGGGCCTTCGGCGTGGGAAGGCGGGCCGAGCGGGCAGCTCGCGGCACTCGCCGTGCTTGCGCCAAACGCAACGGCCGCACCGGAAATTCCGGCTGTTTTCAGAAAAGTCCGACGATCCTGCTTCATTGTTCTCCTCCCCAAAGTTTGCGTGACTGCCCGCGCGGCAGTCACTTTAGCCGATCTTGCCCGTCAAGAACCGTGGTTCCAGATCGTGTTGCTGCGCAGCGAAAGTTTTACCCAATTGCCCGCCGAACACGTTGCGGTCCGACAGGAAGGCGCAAATAATACCATCGCCAATGGGTATCAGGGGAGTTACGTCATGGCGACAGCAGTAACGACCGCGGACAGGTCCGCGTGGTATTGGAATCGTTGGTCTCAGCTTATCCTTAGCTTGATTGCGATGATGTCGATCTCGTCACCGCAATACGTCTGGACGCTGTTCACCGGCCCGCTCAATCAGAAGCTCGGAACGACGCTCGCCGAATTGCAGTGGACGTTTTCACTGCTCATTATTTTGCAGACCTGGTGCTCGCCCTTGCAGGCCTATCTGGTGGACCGTTTTGGCCCGCGGATGCTGATTTCGGTTGGCGCGCTGATGTCGGGTGGCGGCTGGGTGTTGTCGGCCTACGTCAGCAATATCTGGGCGCTCTATTTCACCTATGGCATCATCTGCGGTTTCGGCACCGGCATTATTTATGTGGGCATCATCGGTCTGATGATGCGCTGGTTTCCCGATCGCCGCGGCCTTGCGACCGGTCTCGCCGCCGCCGGCTACGGCTTCGGCGCGATCTTCACCAGCTTCCCGATCGACAGCATGATCAAAAGTTCCGGTTATGCGCACACGCTGGTCGTGTGGGGAATTATCCTGGGCCTGATCGGCATCGTCGCCGCGCAATGGCTGCGCGTTCCGCCTGACGGCTGGCTGCCGGAAGGCTATGCACCGGAAAACGCGACCACGATTCAATCCCGGCGCAGCTATACGCCGCGGGAGATGCTGCAAAATCCGATTTTCTGGCTGCTGTTCATCATGATGAGCATGATGGCAACGAGCGGCCTCATGGTCGTCTCCAACGTCGGGCCGTTCGCGCATGAATACAATGTCGCCAGCGCGCTCGTGCTCGGGATGGCGGCGCTGCCGCTTTCGTTGACGCTGTCGCGCTTCACCAACGGCTTGACGCGGCCGTTCTTCGGCTGGGTGTCCGACCATATTGGACGTGAATGGACGATGGGACTTGCCTTTACGCTTGAATGTATCGGCATCCTGGTGCTGTTTGCTTTCATCGACCATCCTGCGCTGTTCGTGGTGTTGACCGGACTTGTGTTTTTCGGCTGGGGCGAAATCTTTTCGCTCTTCCCGTCGACCTTGACCGATACATTCGGACCGAAATATGCCGCGACGAACTACGGCTTTCTCTATATCGCGCAAGGGGTCGGCTCGATTCTCGGCGGGCCGGCGGCGGCGTTCTTGAAGCAGCATACCGGCAGCTGGACCGCGGTCTTCATAATCGTCGCATGCCTCGACATCATTACCGCCTTGCTGGCCGTGACGGTGCTGAGGGCGATGCGTACGCGGCACATCAAGCAGAGCTGAGCGGGCGACGCCAACTCGGGCTCGCGAGAATGTGAGGCCAGCCGGCAATTGCCGGCTGGTTTTTTTATTTTTGCCATTGAACGGACCATGGCACCATCCGGAGCGGGGGGAGACAAGGATTGGCGATGCTTCGGAAGCTTTTCGCTGCCGCCGTCGTTGCAAGTTTCGCGGCCGCTGTTGCCGGCGACACCGGTTCGAGCCTTGCCGCCGGCCCCTTGCGCTACAGCGATACGAAGCCGGGCGCTGTTCCGGTCGATGTCGAGCTGGTGCTCGCGGTTGATGTCTCTTATTCCATGGATCCCGACGAGCAGGCGCTGCAACGCGAAGGTTACGCGATGGCGCTCACCTCGCGCGAATTCCTGCAGGCGCTGCGTGAGGGCGCGAACGGCAAAATTGCCGTCACCTATTTCGAGTGGGCCGGCCCAAGCGACCAGAAGATCGTGATGCCGTGGCGGCTGATCGACGGGCCGGAAGCTGCCGATGCCGTCGCCGCCGAGATTTCGCGCGCGCCGTACCGCCGAGCCTCACGCACCTCGATCTCGGGCGCGCTGCGGTTTGCCAAACCGTTGTTCGATAGCAGCGGCTATCGTGGGCTACGCCGCGTGATCGACGTGTCGGGCGATGGAGCGAACAACGCCGGCGAGCACGTCGTGCCCGTTCGCGACGAAATTCTCGCCAGCGGCATCACCATCAACGGGCTGCCGATCATGCTCAAGCGGCCGTATCCCGGAACGATGGATATGGCGGACCTCGACGTCTATTACGAAGATTGCGTGATCGGCGGGCCGGGCTCGTTCGTTGTGCCGATCCGCGACCGCGCAAAATTCATCGAGGCAACGCGCACGAAGCTGGTGCTGGAGGTGGCCGGCCG
>DASUKT010000014.1:0-4838 GCA_036278575.1 Pseudolabrys sp.
TCGAGCGCACCATCACGATGGAGGGCGCGCTTGATACGGACCAACGCAAACGCCTGCTGGAGATCGCGGACAAGTGCCCGGTGCACCGAACGCTGACGTCGAAGATCGACATTCGCACCAGCGAATCGCCGCCGACCTGAATTCCGGCGGCGGTGCTGCGCCACCACGCTTTGCTCGAAAACGGCTGACGTGAGCGCCGCTTCACATCGGGGGCGCGATGCCGCGACCGACATTGACACGGTTGGCCGTCAGCGTTCCGTCCGACTGCCGCATCGCGCGGCCGATAATGATTTTGGCGCCGGGCTTGAGTTCGTCCTTGCTTCCGGGCGCATAGGTGACGATCTTCGTTTCGGGCGTAATGTTGATTTTCTTATCGCCATCTTTGTAGTGCAGCGTCATCGTGGTGCCTTCTTCCTTGGTGACGGCACCGGCCATTTTCGCTTTGCTTAATGTGTTGACCGTCCCGTTGGTCATCGTGCTCTTGGGCTTGTAGTCGAAGGGCCGGTCGCCTTCACCGGAGCCGCGCATCGATTCCGGGAAGATGTGTACTTCGACCGCATCCCAGCTTCCGTCCGGCTGCGGCATCGCGGTCGAGCCGACGAACGAACCGGGTTTGATGTCGGAAAGCGAAGCTTTGACGATGGCGAGAACCTTGGCGTCGTCGGTCAATTTCACCTTCAACGTGTCACCCTCGCGCGATTTGACGGTCATGGTCTGACCGTTCATCTGCTCGATGGTGCCGCGGATGCGCACCGGCTTCTGCTGAGCAGACACAGGCGCAAGCATCAAGGTTGCGACACATACGACGAAAAGAATACGTGCATTCATCATCGAACCTCCCGAAAGCCAGTGCACCGTCCAGAAAGGACGGTGCACCTCCACAACGGATTTTCAGTTGTGTCGTTCCGATTACATCGCCGGCGTCAGCTTGCGGCCGAGATAAAGATTCTTCGCGAGCACGGAGCCGTCCGGCTGCTTGTCGGAGGACATAATGATGATCTGCGTGCCGGCCTTCAATTCGCTTTTATTTCCGGGCGCGACCGCGGTGATCGCTGTCGTCGGCGTCACGATGATCTTCTTTTCGCCGTCCTTGTACTTAACCATCAGCGTTTCGCCGTCTTTGGCAGCCACGGAGGATTCAACATACGCATTGGTCATCGTGCTGCCTGGCTTTGCGTCCCAGGGACCGTGCCGATCCGGAACCTTGCCGCGCTGCGCAGCCATGAAAATGTGCACTGAAAATGCTTCGATGCTGCCATCCGGCTTCGGCATGCCTGCCACGCCGATGAACGTATCGTTCTTGATATCGGCAAGCGACGCTTTATTGAGTGCGCCGACGCGCGTCTTGTCGTTCATGTGAACCGTCAGCATCGAGCCGTCACGAAGCTTGAGCGACATCGTCTGGCCGTCGATCTTTTCAATTTGACCGCGGATGCGGTGCGGCTGTTGCGCCAAGGCGACACCCGTCGCGAACACCAGCGCAACGGCGGCAGCAAGCGCGCGTCCAAATTTCATGTGCATGATTGTCTCTCCCGCTCTGCCTCGAGACCTGCCCGGGCAGTCAGCGGGATAACCCCGCCTATGGCGGCGTTATTCCGGCCCTGGATACCGTCACTTCGGGCGGAGGTCGGCCTCGACCAATTCCCGCAATTCCTTTGTGACTTGCGGGCGCACGCCGAACCACAGCTCGAAGCCGCGTACGGCCTGATGCAACAACATGCCGAGACCATCGGCCATCCGCAGGCCGCGGTCGCGTGCCATTTTCAACAATGGCGTCTGTAATGGATCATAAACGAGGTCCGCGACGACCAGAGAGGCCGGACAACGCAAGTTTATTTCCAGCGCAGGCTGCCCGACCATCCCGAGAGTCGTGGTATTGACCAGAATGCCGGCGCCACCGAGCAGGCCTGTCGTTTCTTCCCATCGGGCGGGATAAACGCGAGCGCCAAACCGTTGCCGCAGCTCTTCCGAGCGCGCATGCGTGCGATTAATGAGATAGACGCGCTCGACTTCGCGCATGAGCAGCGCAAAGACCACGGCGCGCGCGCCTCCGCCCGCGCCGATCACCACGGCGCTGCTCAGCCCACGATCCCAGCCCGGCGTCGCTGCGTCGAGATTGGCAAGAAACCCTTCTACATCCGTATTGGTCGACCGCAGCACGTTGGCGTTATCGTACCATAGCGTATTGGCCGCACCGACCGCCTGCGCCCGGTCATCGGGCTTGGACGATTCGAGCGCCGCCTGCTTGTGCGGCACGGTCACGTTTGCGCCGACGTATCCTTGCTCGCCGAGCTTGCCGACGAATTCGGCGAACTTGTCCGGCGCCACTTCTTCCCGCCGGTATTCCGCATCCAAACCGTATTGCTTGATCCAGTAATTGTGGATCAGCGGCGAGCGCGAATGGGAAATCGGCCAGCCGAGAACACAGGCATATTTGCGCGTGTTGTTCATTCCTTTGTCATAACCATGTTGCGTATTGTTTGATCGCGCGTATTCAACGCCGACCTATAACCAAGCGTCGACGATGCGCGGCAGATCGCTGCGATTAATCTTAATCCGTATCGTGGAAGCGTCCCAGCCCCAAGCTTGTCGAAGTACCTGTTTCATGCTGTCTTGCCACGCCGCGCCGACCGGCTGCAGCAATCAACAGAGATGGAGCGAGGCCCCGTGGAACCCCGAAAGGATATCGGCAGCCCTGTCCCTGTTAGTCGCGACGCCTCCCTCAGTCAACGCCAATGGCCGCATGGCATGCATAACGTCATCGTCAAATGAGCCTGGTTTTTCGCTCGCGAGAGATTGAAACGTGAAATCGATTTTCATCGACTGTAATGATCAACTTGCGCCGGTTTGGGCGCGCGTTTCCCGTGACGATGACCCATCGATCGACGTCAACCGTAAAACATTTGCCCGCGACGATTTGCCCAGAGTCATTCGCGGCTATGATATCGCGATCGACGACCATTCCTACATGCCGACGGCGCTGGTGGCGCAATGCCCCGAGCTCAAGCACATCGTTTTTCTCGGCACGGGCCCTAGAAGCTATATGGATGTCGATGCGCTCGAAGAGCGCGGCATCAAGGTGCACATCATCAAGGGCTATGGCGACACCGCCGTTGCCGAGCATTCGATTGCGTTGATGTGGACGGCGGCGCGCAACCTCGCGCGCATGGATCGCGAGGTGCGGCGCGGCGTGTGGACGCCACACGAGGGCGTGCAGTTTCTCGGCAAGACGCTAGGCGTGATCGGCCTTGGCGGTATCGGCCGCGAGGTGGCGCGCATCGGCAAGGGCATGGGCATGGACGTCGTTGGCTGGAATCGCACCAGGCACGCCGACATTGCCGTGCCGCTGGTCGACATCGATACGCTGCTCGCGCGCAGCGACGTGATTTCGATGAATCTCACCTTGGGCGACGAGACCCGTGGCTTCCTTTCCGCCGAGCGGATCGCGCGCATGAAACCCGGCGCCATTTACGTCAACACCGCGCGCGGCGCGTTGGCCGACGAAGCTGCACTGATCGCCGCGCTCAAAAGCGGTCACATCCGCCACGCAGGCCTCGACGTTTTCCACGATGAGCCGCTCAAGCCCGACCATCCGCTGGCGAAGATGGAGAACGTCACGCTTTCCGCGCACGCGGCCTTCCGCACGCCGGAAGCATCCGAGACGCTGCTGCGGCGCGCGATCGATATTGTGAAGAGAATTACTACCTGACCAAGCCAACACCTTCAGTGTCATGCCCCGCGAAGGCGGGGCATTCAGTAATCGCAGGTGACTGCGATCAATCGCAATCAGTCGTGAATACTGGATCGTCCGCCTTCGCGGACGAAGACAGATGAGGCCGGTCGACGCGCTCCCTTTCGACAAAGAACTCAGAATCAATACAGCCCCGACGTCGCCCCTCCATCCACGACAATCGCCGCGCCTTGAATATGACGTGCCGCGGGCCGCGCCAAAAACAACGCTGTCGCGGCAACATCTTCCACCCGGCCAACCCGGCGCACGCCGCTTTTGGCCACCATTTGCTTGCGCGCTTCCTCCGGCGGCAGGTTGTTGGCCTTGCCGAACTGCGCGATGAGCTGCACGATACGATCCGTCTCGACCATGCCCGGGTGGATGACGTTGACGTTCACGTCGTCGCGGTTGCCGATTTCGGCCAGACCCTTGGCGAAATTGGCGAACGCGGAATTCACCGAACCGCCGATCAGGAAATTCGCACCCGGCGTTTTGGCGGCGGCGCCGATGATGTTGATGACCGAGCCATGCACCGCTTTCAGCAGCGGCCAGAACAGGCGCGACAACCGCACCGCCGCGAAGTATTTCAGCGCGAAGCCGTCGACGAACGCTTCATCCGGCAGCTCGAAGAAGTTGCCGCCTTTGGTCGCACCCGCGTTGTTCACGAGAACGTCGCAGCGCCCGAACCTCTCGTTCACCGCCTTGAACAGTGCCTCGCAACCGGCAAGCGTGCGCAGGTCGCCGGCGACTATTACTGGCGCAGGCCCCCCGATGATTTCCTTGGCCGCCCTGGCGAGATTATCGGCGCTCGCCGACGCAATCACGACCTGGGCGGCCTCGCCCGCAAATGCCTTCGCAATCGCCTTGCCGATGCCGCGGCTGCCGCCGCTGATCACAACCACCTTGCCTTGAAAATCTCCCGCCATGGGCTCCCTCGTTTTTTAGTGCCGCCGCTTTATACGCAGCAGGCGTGGATATCGCGAGTAGGTGGGGCGCATGGGTGCACGCACCTGAGCGCATTGACCTGCCGCCGTTCTCGGCCACAATACGTCAGACGCTCGGGAGGGATTTGCGTGAAGCCGGCGCCGTTTGCTTACAGGAAGGCGCG
>DASUKT010000015.1:0-3713 GCA_036278575.1 Pseudolabrys sp.
TGAGGGCCGGACCGCCGCCTTTATACGGGACATGGATCATTTTAACCCCGGCTCGGACCGACAATGCCGTCATCGCCAGATGACCGATGCTCCCCACGCCGGTGGATGCGTATGAGATAGTATTTGGTTTCGCTTTCGCTGCCGCGAGCACCTCGCGGATATTGTGCCAAGGTCGGGAGGCGTTTTTTGCAAGGATGGCTGGCGCCGTGCCGATCAACTGGACCGGCTCAAGGTCTTTCTCGCTGTCGAACGTCAGGTGCATGAGGAACGGATTGATGGCTTGGGTCTCATAGACGAAAAGCCCTGAAGTACCGTCGGCAGGAGCGCGGGCGACCAGGGCCGCGCCGAGGCTGCCGGAAGCGCCCGGCTTGTTCTCGATGATGACGGTTTTGCCAAGCCTTTCCTCCAAGCCAGGCTGCGCGAGCCTCGCGATCGGATCGAGGGTGCCGCCAGGCGGCACCGGCACAATTAGTTTAATGGTCGACGTTTGTGCCCGGGCAATAAAGGGTGAAGCGACCGGGACTGCCGCTGCCGTCAGCATGAACGCCCGTCGTGTCATATAGCCCATCGAGTCCTCCTGTATTCAGAGGAGACTCATATGCCACGACGGACAGGGCCTCGCTTTAAGATCAGCTTAAGATTTGAGCAAGACGGGGTTGGTTTTCATTGCTACAATCTGGCGTTGCGGGCCGAACTGGCGGGGGCGTGAAATGCGCTACCGGTTTGAAAATTTTCTGCTCGATACAGGCAAGCGTGAATTACGTCGCTTTGATCGACTGCGGCCGTTGGAGCCGCAGGTCTTTGATTTATTGGAATATCTGGTCGCCTCCCGTGACCGGGTTGTAACCCGAGACGACATTTTCTCTGTAATTTGGCCCGATCGCATTGTGTCCGATGGAGCGCTTAGCACTCGTGTCAATGCGGCCCGACATGCAGTCGACGATAATGGAATTGCACAGCGCTTGATCCGAACCATTCGGACGAAGGGTTTTCGCTTTGTTGGCGATGTTGAAGAAGTCGATCATGCCGCTGCTTCTAAAAACATCGACGATCGTCGCACCCCAATTCATTTCGAGCGACCGTCCATCGCCGTGTTGCCGCTGATAGATTTGAGCGGTGAAAGCACGCAAACTAATTTGGCAGATGCGCTGACCGAGGAAATAATTACCTCGTTTGCCAAGTCGGATTGGTTGTCCGTGTCGGCGCGGAATTCGTCGTTCGAATACAAGAACAAGATAGTTGAGGCCCGACGAATTTCACGTAGGCTCGGGGTTCGTTATCTGCTCGAGGGAAGTGTTCGCCAGAGCAAAGGACAAGCACGTCTTATTATAAGACTTATCGACGGCGTGATCGGTAACCAAATCTGGTCCGAGCGCTACAATGACAAAACAGTTGGGTTATTGGATCGTGGCATCGACGATACGATTGCGGCGGCTGTTGTCCATCAAGTCTATTTGGCGAGCCGTCTTTGTGCCGAAGGCGAGATGGCGAAAAATCCCGACTCATGGGAGTTTGTCGTCCGCATTCTATCCATGATGAACAGCCGGCTTAGGTCGCAGGTCGAGACTGCACGGAAGCAACTTGAAGCGGCGTTTAAGCACGATGCCAGATCGGTGACCATTTGCAGTTTATTTTCGTTTGCCATTACGCTCGGGGTGCAGCAGGGATGGCAACGCCAACGCGACGCGATACCAGTTGCACTACGTGCGGCCGAGGCAGCCTTGGCTCTCAATCCAGAAGAGCCTTGGGCGCATCTGGCGCTTGGCTACGCGCTAATCTGGCACGAACCGGAAGAAGCCCTGTTGCCGATCGAGCGCGCACTCAAGCTCAATCCGAAGCTGGCGATGGGACACTATTTGCTCGCGCTCGCTTTGGCGCGTGCCGGCTCACCGCAAGGAATTTCGGAACGAGCGGAATTAGGGCGGACGCTAAGCGCGTTCGACTTGCTTGCCTATGGTCATCAGGGAGTCTACGACAACGTTCGTGCGTCAGCCTGTCTGATTACCGGCCAGTACAGTGACGGTATCGAGTTTGCAAAAAGGGCTATCGCTGAAAGTCCCCTGTTAATACCGGCGCATCGCCAACTTGTTGCGAATTGCGCACTTGCAGGTCGACGTGCTGAGGCCAAGAACGCGCTTGCTAAATTGAAATGCATGAGCCCAAGCATTTCGCTGGATTGGATCAGGCAGGAATTGAAATGGTCTCGGGCGGCCGTTCAACGAAACTATGTGGAAGCGTTTCGCTCCGCGGGTCTGAGCTGAATGCCGATCGGGGCAAGACCTCGTCGTAAGGGGCCCTGGAGGCGCGAGCGGGTTCTCGTTTTTTTATCGGCTTAATTTGAGTTCGTGCTAGGCCGCTTTGCCGGCGCAGGAAAAATTTCGCTGATGCGGCCGGTCGCCCAATAGGCTGCAAGCCCGAGCCATTCGTGGATCGCATCGTCGGCGCCGGCCAGGCCCCCTGCCAGCGTTTTCGGCATGACGACATTGCTTTTCATCGTGCGCCAATCCACCGGATAGGCCTCGACCGAAAATCCGACACGGCGGAAGCAGCCGATGGCGCGCGGCATATGCATGGCCGAGGTCACCAGCAACCAGCGCTCTCCCGGTTTCGGCTGCGCCAACGCCTTGCTGAACGCGGCGTTCTCCGCCGTATTGCGCGAGCTGGTCTCAAGCGTGACGCGGCTGCGGGGAATGGCAAAATCATCAAGCAGCGGACCCACAAAGTCCGCCTCGGCGGGGCCGCCCGGAACGAGGCTTGCATTGCCGCCGGAATAAATGATGCGCGCCGAAGGAAACTCGCGCGCAAGCTTCACCATCGCAATCAGGCGGCCGGCCGAACCGGTTAGCGCCGTCACGCCGCGATCCTGCGACAGCTCCGGATAAATCTCGCCGCCCAGCACGACGATACCCGCAGGTGCGCTGCTTGTGGCGCGCCAGGCCGGAAAACGATTTTCCAGCGGACGGGCCAATAAGGTGGCGACCGGCGAAAAACCGAGGACGGTCAAAAGCACGAGACTGATGGCCACAAGCGTTGTACCGAAACGCCGGTAACGCGCCAGCAGCAGCAAAAGCCCGATCAGCCCGATGACAATCAGGACATTCGATGGAAGCGCAAGAAAGCCCGCGGTCTTGGAAAGGACGAAGAACATCTACTGTTTCTTCTTCCACTCCTCGTAACGCTTCTTGTTCTCCTCATTGGGCGGATAAAGGCCGGGCAACTTTGCGCCCTTCTCGACTTCCTGCACCAGCCAGCTTTCCAGCCGCTCGTGCTCGGTCCCCTCTTCCGCGACGAACTCGACAAGCGCTTTCGGAATGACGACCGCGCCGTCGTCATCGGCGACGATGATGTCATCCGGAAAAATCGCGCAGCCGCCGCAACCGATCGGCTCATTCCAGCCGACGAAAGTCAGTTGATTGACCGAGGCCGGCGCGGCAACGCCCGCGCACCAAACCGGCAACCCGGTGCCAAGAATGCCGTGCTTGTCGCGCATCACGCCGTCCGTAATGAGCCCGGCGACGCCGCGCTTGACCATGCGCATGCACAGGATGTCGCCGAAGATGCCGGCGCCGGTTACGCCCATCGCATCGGCGACCACCACGCAATTCTCCGGCATCGCCTCGATCGCGCCGCGCGTCGAGATCGGCTTCGACCAGCTCTCCGGCGTCGCCAGGTCCTCGCGCACCGGCACGAAGCGCAGCGTGAACGCAGGCCCG
>DASUKT010000016.1:0-16453 GCA_036278575.1 Pseudolabrys sp.
ACATAGAGGCCGACCGCGTCGATTGGCGTCCAGCGGCCACCCAACTCCACACCCAATGCATCGATGAAACGGTCATCGGACGGAAGCTGCCGCCGGTGGTACGCTTCGATACGATCGCGCGCAAACTTGAGCGCATCGATGGTCTTTTCATCGCACACCTGCGCGGCGCCGGCGATTTCATGTGCACCGACGCGTATCCCGATTTTGGCAAGATCGACACGGTCGAATTTTGCCGTTAGCTCAATCAAGGCTTTGTCGCCACGCGTACGGACATCGGCGATGATCGCGCGCACCGCCTGTTCAACATCGGCCGCCGCCTCACGCTTCACGGCAAGCAATGCCTCAAAGCGCTGGGCAAAATCGGCAGCCTTGTTGTCCAAACGAAACGGCATGGATGCGTCCAGCCGGGAAAAGCCCGGTGGACAGGTGAATGGGTGAAGTGGAGGGTGGCGTCAACCCTTGACCGCGCGGAGCACTAACGGCGGCCCGTGTCCGCCGCGCGCACAGAGAGACTTCCTGCAACAGCGCGGCAGCACTAGCCGCTTAACGGCTTGGCACCATCCGCTTGGTGGTCGGGACAGTGGACCGCCGCCCAAACGGGCCCAAGATCGGCCAACTCGACCTCAAGGCATTCGACTTCCAGACGCAGGGCGCTGCCACCGGAGAAGGTCAGCGTCACGATGCCGGAAGGCGCCGAGGTTTGAGAAAATTCGACCGCAAGCAGATTAAGGACCCGATCCTTGCTGCCGCAATCGACCCCCCGACATTTGCATGACATCACCCGCTCGAAGCGCAGCGCGGCACGCCGGCGGCGGTTTTGCGGGACGGCACCCTGCACACCTTCCCAATCGAAACGATTGAGCGCAATAACCACCCGCTTTTCTTGCGGACGCCATAAAACGTCGGAAACCTTGACGATCGCATCCTGTAGGTGGGTCGAGACCACCTCCAGGTCCTCTTCATCGAGGGCGGCGAACTTGAGCAAGTCCATGGCGTCACGGGTTCCGTTTCCGCCTAGGTAGGCAGCCCGAATTGGCCTCGCAAGGTATGCGGTGCGCTTCCTTAAAAGGTGAAGGCCGGCTCAAGACCGGCCTGCAACCACCTATCGCCGGCAGCTGGGTCGACAAGCCTGCGCAAGAATGCAGCCGCGATCTCGCGCTTGTCGCCAGCCGCGAGAACAGCGCCGGTATAGGTGTTTACGTTCGCAAGCTCTCCCGGCAGCGGGCCCACGACCTTGGCGCCCTTAACCGTCAGAATTTCACTGACAAATGTCGTGCCGATATCGGCGCGCCCGTCGGCGACCGCCTGAGCAACCTCATAGCCGCGCCCGAGCAGCAGCGCTTTCGCGTTGACGGCTTCCGCGATACCGAGCCGCTCGAGCAGGGCGGCAAAGAAATTGCCGGACGACCCGCCGGCTTTCGGATCGGTGTAGGAAACGCAGCGCGCCGCAAGCAGCGCTTTCTTGAAAGCCTCGACGGTCGAAATGTCCGGGAGAGGCGCGCCCTCGCGCACTGCTACTCCGGTGATGGTGCGGCCAACATCGGTTTTGCTGCCGGGAACGAAAAGTCCGAGTTTTTCGAGACCCTCGATGGCAGCGGCAGACAATATCGCCAGATCCGCCTTCTCGCCCGATTTCAAACGGTCGCGCAATGCGCCTGCGGTACCGAAATTCAGTGCGAGCTTCTGCCCGGTTTCGCGCTCGAATTCTTCGCCCAGGCTTTCGACCATCGGCTGCACCGCGCCCGCGCTCAAGACCCTGATCGCCGCCACCTGGTAACCCCTCTAATTATGCGCTTAGGCGATCGATGGTGGCGCCGCAGCGTGACAGCTTTTCCTCAAGCCGCTCAAAACCCCGATCGAGATGATAGACGCGGTTGACCATCGTTTCGCCTTCGGCGGCGAGTGCGGCGATGACCAACGATACCGATGCGCGCAGGTCCGTGGCCATCACCGGCGCCCCCCGCAGACGTTTCACACCCTCGATTGTCGCCGTCTGTCCGTCGAGGTGGATATGCGCACCGAACCGGGCAAGCTCCTGGACGTGCATAAAGCGATTCTCAAAGATCGTTTCGGTTATGCGCGAAACGCCGTCGGCTCGCGTCATCAACGCCATCAGCTGAGCCTGCAAATCGGTCGGGAAGCCGGGAAACGGCGCCGTCGTTACCTCGACAGGCGAAAGTCCTGCGCCATTACGTGCAATGCGGATGCCCTGGTTGGTCGGCTTTACGGCAACGCCGGCTTTCGCCAGCACATCGAGCGCCGCTTGCAGCAGCTCGGGCCGTGCGTTCTGCAGCAGCACGTCGCCCCCGGTCATTGCAACGGCCATCGCATAGGTGCCGGTCTCGATGCGATCCGGCAACACCGAATGGCGCGCGCCATCGAGCTTTGCGACGCCGTCGATCACGATGCGTGGCGTGCCGGCGCCCGAAATCTTCGCACCCATCTTGTTCAGGCAATCTGCGACGTCGCCGATTTCCGGCTCGCATGCCGCGTTTTCAATCACGGTCGTGCCGTTGGCGAGCGTCGCCGCCATCATGGCGGTATGCGTTCCGCCAACCGTCACCTTCGGAAATTCGATGGTGCCGCCGCGCAATCCCTTCGGGGCGCGCGCGACCACATAACCGGCTTCAATGTCGATCTGGGCGCCGAGCTTCTCCATCGCCATGATGAGGAGATCCACCGGCCGCGTGCCGATCGCGCAGCCGCCGGGCATCGATACGCGCGCCTCGCCCATGCGTGCGACGAGCGGCGCCAGCACCCAGAAGCTTGCACGCATCTTTGAGACAAGCTCGTAGGGCGCAGTCGTGTCGACAATGTGCTTTGCCGAAATGTGCAGCGTGCGCCCGCTGTTCGGCGCGTCGCCCGGCCGCTTGCCGGCGATCATAATGTCCACGCCGTGATTGCCGAGAATGCGTTGCAATTGGATGACGTCGACAAGGCGCGGGACGTTGTCGAGAATCAGCGTGCCTTCGGTAAGCAGGCCCGCAATCATCAAGGGCAGCGTCGCGTTCTTGGCTCCGGAAATTGGAATTGTTCCGTTCAGCCGCTCACCGCCGACGATCCTTATGCGATCCATGCTCCTCGCCCCGCTTTGCCTGCCGGCGGCTTTATGAACTGCCCGCTGCCTTCCTGCAAAGCCTTAAAGCCACACTGGATAATTTAACCTTCGCAGCCCGATTGCGGCGGAAATCCGGCTCCCTTAGCGGCGGCGACGCCGTCAGGGATCGTTTTTTCTTTCATGGTCCGGGCGCTGCGCAGGCCCCGCGCCGGCCTGTGAGCGGCCACGCGCCTGTGTCTTGCGCCGGCGAAGATTTTCGCGCAGGGCCGCAGCAAGGCGGTCGCTCTTTCGCGACGGCTTGCGGTCGTTTTGTCGATCGTGTGCGCGCGTCATCCGCGCATTATCGATCAGTGCTGCGAGCGCACCAAGGGCCGAATGCAGTCTTTTTCTTGCACCCGCAGCCCTGCTTGTGGCAGTTTCCGCCGCGTTCGCGGATCGATCGGCGCCACACCGGCTCATTAGCTGCCGTAGCTCAGTGGTAGAGCACCCCCTTGGTAAGGGGGAGGTCGAGTGTTCAATCCACTCCGGCAGCACCAGTTCAAACAGCGGAATTGACCGAGTAGGTCGATCAGCTCGCGCGCGCGATCGGCGATTTTGTCTTCCTCTTCGGCATACGCCCAACCGCCTCGGCGTAAAATTCGATCGGCTCCGGTTTGCCGATAAGGAACCCCTGAATTTCGTCGCAAGATTCCGCCGTAAGGAACGCAAGCTGCTCTTCCGTTTCAACGCCTTCAGCCAGGACCGGCAAATTGAGGCCGCGGCCAAGGCCGATCACCGCTCGAATGATCGCCGCCGATTGTTCGCGATGGTTGAGGTTCGCGATGAACGCCTGGTCGATCTTGATCTTGTCGAACGGGAATGACTGCAAGTACGACAACGAAGAATAGCCCGTGCCGAAATCGTCCATGGCGATGCGTACGCCAAAGCTTTTCAAGCGCCGCAAGGTCGTCACCGCGCGGCTGAAATCGCCGATCAGCACGCCCTCGGTGATCTCAAGCTCAAGACGGCCGGGGGAAAGGCCGGTCGCGAGCAACGTTTCGTGCACGAAGTTCGTCAAATCGCCGTTATGGAACTGCGCCGGCGAAAGATTGACGGCAATACCCAGCGGCCGCGGCCATGTGGCCGCCTCGCGGCACGCCGTACGCAATATCCATTGACCGAGCGGCCAGATCATCCCGCTTTCCTCCGCCAGCGGAATAAACTTGCCCGGCGGGACAAGACCGAGGCGCGGGTGGTGCCAGCGCACCAGGGCCTCGAAACCCGTGACGCCGCCGCCGATCTTTGCCTGCGGTTGATAATAAAGTTCGAGCTCGTCGCGCATGATGGCGTTGCGCAAATCCTGCTGCAGCACACGCTTCTCACGCAGTTGCTTGTCCATCGACACTTCGAAGAACTTGATCGAGCCGCGCGCCTCGCTTTTGGCGCGATAAAGTGCGGCGTCGGCATTGGCGACAAGCGAAGTGGAGTCGACACCGTCGGTCGGATAAACGGCAACGCCGATCGTCAGACTCGCCTTGAGCGAGTGACCTTTCACATCAACCTCGGATGCGAACGCCGCCGTAATACGATCGACCAGCGCGGCGGCTGTCGCCGGCTGCGGACCGGCCGCCGTGACCATCGCGAATTCATCACCGCCGACCCGAGCAAGGAACGCTCCTTCGCACGCATCCTGAAGCCGGCGCGCGACCTTGCTCAAGAATTCATCGCCAATGCCGCCGCCGAAAACGTCGTTGATCTCCTTGAACCGGTCGAGGTCGGCGGACAGAACGGCAAAACCGTCGTTTGTGAACTGCGCCTGCTCAAACAGGCCGGCGAGACATTCACTGAATGCCGCGCGATTGGGAAGGTCAGTCAACGGATCATGGTGCGACAGGTGCGCTATCTGCGCCTCATGTTTCTTGCTCTGTGTCCGATCGCGGAGCAGCGTAATCAGGTAGCGTGATTTTCCATCCGGGCCTGTGACGGACAATCGTGTCGAGGTAACAATGCGCGAGCCGTTGCCGGGCGTGGTAATCGTATGCTCGTCGCGGAAAATCGGGCGATCCGACGCAATCGCTTTGCGATCTTCCGCCTCGATAATCTCCGCAGCGCCTTCCGGCATGATTTCGGAAGTGAGCTTGCCAAGTATCGCATTACGGTCGAAACCGAGAACCGCTTCGGCAGCCCGATTGACGAGCAGGCAGCGGAGATTTGGTATCGACTTCACGATGATCGGCGACGGGACGTTCTCGATAATGGTGTCGAGGAAGGCTCTCGTATGTTCGAGCTCTCGTTCCGCCTTTTTCCGCTCGGTGATGTCCTCGTGCGTCGCGACCCATCCGCCCGCTTCCATCGGCTGATTGATGACTGCGATAATGCGGCCGTCGCTCAGTTCAACGTTGCGTGCGAAGGCGTTGCCTTCCGCAATCGAGCTGCACAAGTCGTTTTCATAAGATCGTGGATCAAGCGGGAAGGTCCCGGCGGCAAGACGTGCACCGAGCAAGTCGCTGACGGTCGAACCCCGCCGCACACGCGAAGCATCGATGCTGTACATATCGAGATAGCGTTGATTCCATACCAACAACTTGCTGTCTGCATCAAACATGCAGAGCCCTTGGGACATGTTGTTGAGGGCTCCGTCGAGCAGCTTGTTTTGTTCGTCGAGCTTGTCCTTGGTTCTGCGGTCGGACCAGGCGCCCACAATGCACATCGCAAGTACCGAGGCGGTGACTGCGGCGATCGCCAGTGAAAGCGAAGCCTCGGAAAAAGACGACGGGGTAACGCGGTCTATCGAATCTGGAATAATTCCGACCGCCCCCATGCCGGTGAAGTGCATCGATATGATCGCGATCGTCAAAAGCGCAGCGCCGGCCATCAAGCCGCGGGTCCCGGCACTGCGGGACATGACCTCCAGCGCCGCAGCGCCGAACCCGACGCCATAAAGAACCGAAAGGGCGATCAGGTCCGGGGCCCAAATGATCGTACCGGACATTTCCAGCGCCGCCATGCCGAGATAATGCATGATGACGATACCGAGGCCGACAATGACGCCGCCCGCAGCCGCGCTCCAGCGGCGATCGTCGTAAATCGCGATCGCAAGGCCGACCGTAACCACTACAATTGCGGCAAGAAGAGAGGCGATTGTCAGAAAGATTCCATAGGCGAGCGGGATATTGGGATCAAAGGCCAGGATGCCGATGAAGTGCGTCGCCCATATCCCCACGCCGGTCGCAAATCCGGCGGTCGCGATCCAGACGGCGCGCGAATGCCCGCTCGTGGCTCGTGCTCTATGAAAAAGATTGACCGCTGCGATGCAGGTGAGAAAGCAAACGACGCCGGCGAGCAGGACGAGCCGCCAATCGTGCTGACTACTGAGACAGTTGAATACTCGTAGCATTGACGGTGCCGGTCACATCGGGCACGCGGGCGCGCCCAATTGCCGGACGCTAGGCCAATGTTTTGTTTGTCACGTTAATTTTGCGCAATGCTGTTGGTTAATCGCCCGTTAGGGCTACGCAGACGTAAAAACGGAACTTGTAAATCGGCAGGATTCGTCAGGGCTTGACGCCCGAGGGCCGCAAAAAGCGGAAGTCGCAGCCCTTGTCAGCGCCAAGAATCTCATCAGCGTAAAGCTTTGCGTAGCCGCGGCCGGGAGCCTGCGCCGAAAATTTGGCGGCGCCGGCACGCCGTTTGAGCTCCGCCTCATCGACCATCAGGTCGATCCGGCGCTGTTCGACCGACAGGCGGATGCGATCCCCCTGCCGCACCAGAGCAAGCGGCCCGCCGGAAGCACTGTCGGGCGTCACATGCAAGACGATGGTGCCGAACGCGGTGCCGCTCATGCGCGCATCCGAAACACGGACCATGTCCTTTATACCCTTCGCGGCGAGCTTCTTAGGAATCGGCAGATAACCGGCCTCCGGCATGGCGGACGCTGAATGGGGCCCGGCGTTTTGCAAGACGAGAATGTCTTCAGGAGCAACGTCAAGCGCCGGATCGTCGATGCGCGCAGCGAGGTCTTCGAGCGACGAGAAGACAATGGCCCTTCCCTCATGCTCGAACAATTTGGAGTCGGCGGCCGAACGTTTAAGGATCGCGCCTTGCGGCGCGATGTTGCCGAACAACGCGACAAGTCCGCCCTGCTCTTCGAGCGGCTTTTTGCGTTCGGCAATAATGTTTCGATCGACCCATGGGTCCGTCTCCGCAGCGAGCCGCTCGCCGAGGGTCTCGCCCGTCACCGTCATGCAATCGAGGTGCAGCAAATCCTTCAGTTCGCGCAGTAATGCGCCCATGCCGCCGGCCGCAAAAAAATCCTCCATGTAACCGTTGCCGACCGGCTTCAGGTTGACCAGGACGGGCGTCGTACCCGAGAGCCTGTTGAGCTGATCGAGAGAAACATGGACTCCGGCGCGGCCGGCAATCGCGGTGAGATGAATAACGGCATTGGTTGAGCCGCCGAGGGCCAACAGCACGCGCAAGGCATTCTCGACCGATTTCGCATTGACGATGCGCTCGGGCGTGAGCTGCGAGCCGATCATTCTCACGGCCGCCATGCCGGTTGCTTCGGCAGCACGCAAGCGATCGGCATGGACCGCAGGGATTGCCGCCGTACCCGGCAAAGTCATGCCGAGCGCTTCGGCAAGGCAGGCCATGGTGGAAGCCGTGCCCATAACGGCGCAAGTCCCGGCCGTCGTCGCGAGCCGCCCCTCTACTTCGGAAATTTCTTTGTCGTCGACCTTGCCCGCCCGATATTGCGCCCAGAAGCGGCGGCAGTCGGTGCACGCACCCAGCCGTTCACCGCGGTGGCGTCCGGTCATCATGGGGCCCGCCACCAGCGTAATCGCCGGTCGCCCCGCCGAAACGGCGCCCATCAGTTGAGCCGGGACAGTCTTGTCGCAGCCGCCCATCAGCACGACTGAATCCATCGGCTGAGCGCGGACCATTTCCTCGGTGTCCATCGACATCAGGTTGCGGAATTTCAAACTGGTCGGAGTCAGGAAGACTTCGCCGAGCGAAATGGTCGGGAATTCCAGCGGCAGCGCCCCCGCCGACAGCACGCCACGCTTGACTGCCTCAAGCAGCTCGGGGAAATGACGATGGCAATTGTTGAAGCCGGAGTGTGTGTAGGCAATGCCGACAACGGGCTTCGACAGCATGCTGCGGGAATAGCCCATGGACTGGGCGAACGAGCGCCGCAGATAAAGGGAAAAATCCCGGTCGCCGTAGTTGGTCAGGCCGTGCTCGATACCAACGGTTTTCTCGTTCATGGAAACAGCTTTTGCCGCCGCGCCACCGCGGATGCAAGCCATTCCTCTTGAGGGAGACCCTTTGTGGAAGACCGCCGTTGCGCCCGTGACCCTCGAACCCGTGGGCCCTCGGCCGTTTCAGTATTCGTTTTGAGTGACCAGTCCCGCGACATACCAGATCAGCAAAACGGCAGCGACAGAGACATAACCATCCAGGGCGTAGTGCCATCCGAAGTAAACCGACTCAAACATGATGGTTGCCGTGAAGATGCATCCCGCAATGCCGGCCCATCGATTTACCGTCAGCAAAAAGATCGCGTTTAGCGCCGGAACCGCGACGTGAATGCTTGGCATTGCGGAGATTCCGGCAACCAAGCCGCCCGTACCCGACACATATGCCGCGTAGAGCAGTTCTGAAACGTGCACAATTGGGCTCGCGTCCGGATTGGCATGAAGTGCGTGCGTCAGACCTGCGAACCGTGTCCCGCCGAGAAAACGATCATAATAAATCGGACCAACCGATGACAGGGCGCCGGCAAGTAACGTTCCCAGCCCTGCGATAACCGTTGCGAACGAAACAAGGTAACGCGTCCGGTTTCTGGCGTTCGAATGGAAGCTGGCAAATACGATAACCGCTACGAACTGAATGACCCACGCCGGGAAATAGATCAGCACCATCGCCGAAACTGCGGCGTCCGGCGTAATCCTGTGCAGAAATCGCCACGGCGCACCGAAGTGGATGGCTTCATCAATATTCGCCAACACCCTGTCGGCGTAAAACGGCATCAATTCGGGGATGTGAAATTTATAGGTCCAGAACGCGGCCATGCCGACCCAGCAGGTAACAGCGATGCCGACCGCAACCGTACCCCGTTCTCTCAGAGCGTCGCGAACGTATCCGAGTGGACTTTGCGGACAGGAAATGAAAGCAGACGAAAGCAGATCGACGGCGCAGACGAGCGGGACCAGCCCGATAAAAATCGGCAGGTATTTTGCAAGGTTGAGTACGTACAGATTTACATCGATCAACGCCGCGCCGGCGGCGTAGGCAAAACATAGAATCGCTAAGCGCGTCAGTATGCTTTGGCGGCGCTGGCCACCGACGGCAATGTCGGACATCTGTCCTCCTAAGATGTCGCCGCAGCGCTGCGGCGTGCGCGCTTCTTGCCTGCGATGGTAGGTGCAGGGATAAATCTCGGGACTGTCCGGGCGTATTCGTCGTATTCAGGAAATGCGGAACACAGTACGGCTTCCTCATTGACCGAGCGGCGATACTGAAACACGCACCAAACCACGCCGATAACGGCGGCGGAAATCGACCAATTCAACAGCACGACACCGGCCGTAGTCACCGCCTCGGCAACATAAAGCGGGTGCCTCACATATGCATATGGTCCTTGAATGACGAGGCGCCGCGCCGTCGCCATTACGGAAAACGAACGGCCAAGCCAGTAAAGACAGAAAATCGAAAGAAATGTGCCAGTCACGATCAGAGCGGCCGAAAGCAGGCGAACGAACGCGCTGGTCGCACCGGGCGGCACGAACGCCAGCAGCATCAGAATGAACGTCCCGGTAATTGCCGTCACGCGCGGCTCGATTCCGGCGGCGCTATCCTTCGGCGGAAGCCGCTTGACGGTCAGAACTACGGTCATCAGCAGAAAAATAAGCGTGAAAGCTTTTGCAACGATTGTCGTTCCGAAACGTTCGATCGCATCGGACGCATGCAGCATCCCCGCAATGGCGGAAATCTGAACTGCCGCGAGCAGCGAAAAAATTCCGGCCAGAATGCTCTTGCCGAAAATATCTTCAAAACGCGGTGTCATACGGGTCGGCGCTCCACGTTTTCGACAAGACGAGAATCGGTTCTTCCATCTTCCCGGGCCTGCGCCAGCGGAAAGGCCATCTGCTGGTGATAGAGCGTAGGCACCGGCTCGTCCGTGCCGTATTTTTCGGGCGACCGGCTCGTCGGCATAAATAACGTTCCGCCCAGCGCATCGATAAACGAGAACTGGCCCGCAAAATTCTTGTTGAGTGCGTCGCGCTCATTTGCATGGTGCCAGTGATGAAATTCCGGCGAGGCAACAATCCATTTCAGCGGGCCGAGTCCGATGCGCGTGTTCGAGTGAATGAGTACCGACTGCCATTGATAGATGAACGCGAAGATCAGGATCGCGGCATCGGAGAAGCCAAGTACGAAGAGCGGCAAGAGCGATGCCGTCTTGGTCAACACCTGGTCGACAGGGTGAACGCGATGGGCCGCAAGCCAGTCCATCTCTTCGATGCTGTGATGAATGACGTGGAATCGCCAGAGAAACGGGACTGCGTGAAACAGTCTGTGCGCGATGTAAAAGCCGGTATCGGCGATGACTACGACTTCGATGGCTTGAAGCCAGATCGGTTGTAAGCGCACCGTCTTGCCGACCGCATCGGGGACGATCACTTCGATCGCGGCCATGGCGGCCGCGATGATCGCGAGCAGCCCAAGATGTATCGCAACGCCATTCAGAAAAAGGTAGACAAGGTCATTCTGCCAATGCCTGCGGAATACCCTTTGATCCGGGTGCAACGGAAGCATCCGTTCAAGCGGAATGAAAATAAGGGCGACGATCAAAATCGCCTTAAAATCGATCAAGTGCACCTTGGCTCTCCTGTGGCGCAAGAGAACCACAGCGCGGTTTTCGGGCCGTTAATGATTTGGCAAAATTGGTCCGGGTCCGGCGGTATCTTGGTGCCCGTGGCACCAGACGCCGGTCCGAAGGCTCGTTAGGCAGCCGCCGCAGACGCGGAACCGTGATTGGAATGCGGCGAATCTGGCCTCGACAAACCCCCTAGAACCCTTCTAAAAAATTACGGGCGTCAGGCGGCAATCAGAGCATTTACGATGGATTACAACGTGTTTTTCGCGCAGGCCCTGGATCGGCTCAGGGACGAGCGCAGATACCGCGTTTTTGCCGATCTTGAGCGCATCGCAGGCCGGTTCCCGCATGCTACCTGGCATTCGCCCGAGGGGCCAAAGCCGGTCGTGATCTGGTGCTCGAACGACTACCTCGGCATGGCCCAGCACCCCAAGGTAATCGGCGCCATGGTTGACGCCGCGACGCGTATGGGCACCGGCGCCGGGGGCACGCGCAACATAGCGGGCACCAACCATCCGCTGATCGAGCTTGAGCGCGAACTGGCCGACCTCCATCGCAAGGAGAGCGCCCTTCTCTTCACGTCCGGCTACGTCTCGAACGAAACCGGCATCGCGACCATCGCGCGGCTGATGCCGAACTGCCTGGTCTTGTCCGACGCGCTCAACCACAATTCGATGATCGAAGGTGTGCGCCAGTCCGGCACCGAAAAGAAGATCTGGCGGCACAACGATCTTGCCCATCTCGAAGAGCTGCTGAAAGCAGCCGGGCCGAGCCGGCCGAAGCTGATCGTTTTCGAGAGTCTCTATTCGATGGACGGCGACGTGGCGCCGGTGAATGCGATCTGCGATCTCGCGAAGCGGTATGGCGCGATGACCTATGTCGATGAAGTCCACGCGGTCGGCATGTATGGGCCGCGTGGCGGCGGCATCACCGAGCGTGACAATGCCGCCGGGCGCGTCGATGTCATCGAAGGCACGCTTGCCAAAGCATTCGGTTGCCTCGGCGGCTACATCACCGGCAGCAAGACGCTGATCGACGCCGTGCGATCCTACGCTCCCGGTTTCATCTTCACGACGGCGCTGCCGCCGGCAATCTGCGCCGCCGCAGCCGCCGCGATCCGCCATCTCAAAACATCACAATGGGAGCGCGACCGCCATCAGGATCGTGCCGCTCGCACCAAGTCTGTACTCAACGCGGCCGGTTTGCCGGTCATGCCGAGCACAACGCATATTGTGCCGGTGCTGGTCGGCGACCCGGAGAAGTGCAAGGCGGCGAGTGACATGTTGCTTGCCGACCACGGCATCTACATCCAGCCGATCAACTACCCGACCGTGCCGCGCGGGATGGAGCGATTGCGCATCACGCCGTCGCCTTATCACGATGACGCGCTCATCGACACGCTGGCCGAAGCATTGGTCGATGTTTGGGACCGGCTCGATCTCGCCAGGCGCGTGCAGCCGATCGCGGCGGAATAGACCAAGTTACGGTCCCTGCCTGCCGAATCCTTGTTGGCGACGGCTCCGGCTGTGCCCATAGGAAGGCCCTTTAAAGGTTCCGAGGCGTCGCGAAGAGATGGGCGGAGTCCGCCTGCGGGCAAAAGCCCGATTCGACCTGCATGCCCATCCCGGAGTAAAATCCGCCGTCCGCCCCGAGGCTTAGCCTCGGAGGCCGCGTGAGAGAGCTGGCTTAGAGCATGCTGCAAGGCTGGGCCGTCATCGCCGTTGCGCTCGGCTACATCGGGCTTCTGTTCCTGGTGGCGAGCTACGGAGACCGCGTTCGCCGCCTCACGCACAAAGGCCGCGCGCGCCTGCTGATCTATCCGCTATCCTTCGCGATCTACTGCACATCGTGGACTTTCTTCGGTTCTGTCGGACTCGCCTCGCAAACCGGTTTCGATTTTCTTACGATCTATATCGGACCGGCATTGATGGTTGGCCTTTGCACACCGCTGCTTCTGCGCGTCGTGCGGCTTGCCAAGGCGCAAAACATCACTTCGGCCGCCGATTTCATTGCGGCGCGCTACGGAAAAAGCCAGGCGGTCGCCGCGACCGTCGCCGTTATCGCGATTATCGGCTCCATTCCCTACATTGCGCTCCAGCTCAAGGCGGTGTCGTCGTCGCTCGAGACGATCATTGCCCAGCTCGCGCCGGCCGACCATCTCAGCAGCCAGGTCTTCGGCGATCTCGCGCTGTTTGTGGCGCTCCTGATGGCCGCCTTCGCCATCCTGTTTGGTACCCGTCATATCGATGCGACCGAGCACCAAGACGGGTTGATGCTGGCCGTGGCCACGGAATCCATGGTCAAGCTTACTGCTTTTTTGGCCGTCGGCATTTTCGTGACTTTCTGGATGTTCGGCGGCCCATCGGCTCTCTACGAGAGAGCTGCGCAAGCCCCGCATACCGCCGCTATTTTCGCGCGCAAGCCGGATATCGCGACGCTCGCAGCGATGACGTTGCTCTCGTTCATCGCCACGTTGCTGCTTCCGCGCCAATTTCATGTCGCGGTGGTCGAAAATCACAACGAAGACGAGGTCAGGCAGGCGCGCTGGTTGTTCCCGCTCTATCTGGTGGCGATCAACATCTTCGTGGTGCCGATCGCGCTTGCCGGCCTTTTGACCTTCTCGGCCGGCAAGGTCGATAGCGACATGTTCGTCCTGGCGCTGCCGCTCAAAGCGGGCTCCGGCATTTTCACCATCATTGCTTTCGTCGGCGGCCTGTCGGCGGCGACGGCAATGGTCATCGTCGAATCGGTCGCGCTCTCGATCATGGTATCGAACGATATCGTCATGCCGCTGGCTTTGCAGCGACGGGAAGCGCTGCTCGCAGGCCGCGAGGACATGGGCTCGCTGCTCCTGATCGTGCGGCGGCTCGCAATTTTCGCTCTCCTGCTCCTCGCTTACATGTATTACCGCTCCGCCGGCGACGCGCAGCTCGCCTCTATCGGGTTGTTGTCGTTCGCCGCGATTGCGCAATTGGCGCCGGCATTTTTTGGCGGTCTGATTTGGCGGGGCGCAAACGCCCGCGGCGCGATCGCCGGCATGAGTGCCGGTTTCCTGATATGGGCCTACACGCTATTATTGCCGACGTTCGCCGATGTCGGCGTCATCGCGCAGCATATTCTGAGCAACGGTCCCTGGGGCATTGCGGCGCTTAGACCGCAGCACCTGTTTGGCGTGGATTTGCCGCCTCTCGTTCACGGCGTGCTGTGGAGCCTGACGATCAACGTTGCTTGCTACGTGCTGTTCTCGCTGGCGCGCGCGCCGTCTTCTATCGAGCGTCTGCAAGCAAATCTGTTCGTTCCAGCCGATTTTGCCCCGATCGCTCCGACATTCCGCCTCTGGCGCTCATCGGTCAGTGTCGGCGAATTGACCGCGACGGTGACGCGATATCTCGGCGAGGCGCGCACGCGAACGGCATTCGACAGTTTCGCGGCCACGCAGCGCATCAGCCTCGAACCGCACGAGGAAGCCGATTTTCGGCTGATCCGCCATGCCGAACACGTGCTCGCGTCGGCGATCGGTGGAGCATCGTCACGGCTGGTCCTGTCGCTCGCGCTACGCAAGCGTACCGTCTCGACCAAAGCGGCGCTAAAGCTGCTCGACGATGCCAACGCTGCGATCCAGTACAACCGCGAAATTCTGCAGACGGCACTCGACCACGTGCGTCAGGGCATTGCGGTCTTCAACAAGGAGCTGCAGCTGATCTGCTGGAACCGGCAGTTCGGCGAAATCCTTGACCTGCCGCCAAGCTTGACACGCGCCGGCATCGCTCTCGATGAAATATTGCGCTTCAACGCCAAACGCGGAGAAGTGCCCCCCGGCCGCGTCGAAGCATTCGTGGAGGATAAGATCGAGCGTTACGCCTCCGGTACCGAGCCCTTCCTCGAGCGCTTCGCGACGCCCGGCCTGGTCATCGAGGTGCGCGCCAACCGGATGCCCGACGGCGGTATCGTGACGACGTTCACCGACATTTCGGCGAGCGTGAAAGCAGCCGAAGCGCTGGAGCGATCCAACGAGACGCTGGAGCGCAGGGTTCGCGAGCGCACCGAGGAATTGACGCGGCTCAACGCGGCGCTGGAACGCGCCAAAGGCGAGGCCGACGCCGCCAACATTTCAAAAACGAAATTCCTTGCCGCCGCCAGCCACGACATTCTTCAGCCGCTCAATGCTGCGCGCCTTTACGTTACCAGCCTGATCGAACGCAAAGGAGCGCGCGACAGCGGGCACGCCGACAGCCAGCTCATCGCCAATATCGACGCCTCGCTTGAAGCGGTGGAAGAAATCTTCGGTGCGCTCCTCGACATTTCGCGGCTCGACACCGGCGCCATGCGCCCGGAGCTGGCGGATTTCCGTATCGATGAACTGTTACGCCAGATCGAGGTCGAGTTCGCCCCAATGGCGAGCGCAAAGGAACTGACGCTGAAATTCGTGCCGTCATCGCTCAGCGTGCGCTCCGATCGCCGGCTGTTGCGGCGTCTGCTGCAAAACCTCGTATCGAACGCCATCAAATACACGCCGGCGGGACGCGTCCTGGTCGGCTGCCGAAAGCAAGACGGCCGGCTCCGCATCGACATCTATGACACTGGCGTCGGCATTCCGAAATCCAAGCGGCAGGATGTTTTTTTGGAATTCCACCGTCTCGACCAGGGCGCCCGGATTGCGCGCGGCCTCGGACTCGGTCTGTCGATTGTCGAGCGTATCGGCCGCATGCTTGAACACGAAATCGGCATCGATTCGGAGCCAGGACGTGGCTCGCATTTTTCCGTTACCGTACCGTGTGCGCGCGCTGTAACGCCTCGGCGACACCAATTCGAGGGGAGCGCAATTGAGAGTGGCCAGCTCGCCGGAACAACCGCCCTTTGCATCGATAACGATCCGGCCATTCTCGACGGGATGGAAACGCTTCTGCGCGGTTGGGGCTGCGCGGTGATTTCGTCCCCGGATCTGGCGGGCGCGCTTGCTCAACTCGCAGAAGGCGCGCCGCCGCCAAACGGCCTCCTGGTCGATTATCATCTGGACGAGGGCAACGGCCTTGAGGCGATCGCTGCCTTGCGCCACCGCTGCGGCGCAGACCTGCCGGCTATTCTGATCACTGCCGACCGCAGCCCCGACGTGCACAATGCCGCGCGCATTGCGCGCATCCAGTTCCTGCACAAGCCGATAAAGCCGGCGGCGCTGCGCGCGCTGCTCGCCCAATGGCGCGTGTTACGCGTTGCGGCGGAATAGGAACTAGGTTGCCGCCGCCGTATTCTGCGGCCACTGACCGGCTTCGATTTTGGCGGCTGCGATGACAGCTTGCGTGCGGCTTTCGACACCGAGTTTTTGCAGAATTGCGGAAACGTGCGCTTTCACTGTCGCCTCGGAGACTCCGAGTTGATAGGCGATCTGCTTGTTTAGCAGCCCCTCGGACAGCATCATCAACACGCGCACCTGCTGAGGCGTCAGTGTGGACAGGCGCGCCAGGAGCGCCGCCGTTTCCCGGTCCGAACCGCTACCGAGATCGACATCGGGCGGCGTCCACAGACCGCCGTCCAGA
>DASUKT010000017.1:0-4260 GCA_036278575.1 Pseudolabrys sp.
GTGGCCCGATGCACTAAGGCTGCCGAAGCAATCGATTGCGCTCGCCGTGCTCGGCATCGAGAGCGGGTTTGAAACGCAGGACTTCGCGATCGTCAGCGAGCAGGACATCCTCGGCGATCGCCTTGTGCGGCCACGGCGCGCTTCTCGCCGCGCGGAAAACTTCATCGCCGAGATAACGAGCCTTTCGCCTGGCGACCTCGTTGTTCACGTCGATCACGGCATCGGCCGCTTCAGCGGCCTCAAGGCAATCGAGGCCGCGGGTGCGCCGCACGACTGCCTCGAAATCCATTACGCGGGCGGTGACAAGCTGTTCCTGCCGGTCGAGAACGTCGATCTGCTTTCGCGCTACGGTTCGGAGCAAACCAACGTCGAGTTGGATCGCCTCGGCGGCAGCAACTGGCAGGCGCGCAAGGCGCGGATGAAGAGCCGCATCCGCGAGATCGCGGCCGAGCTCATCAAGGTCGCCGCCGAGCGGCAGTTGCACGAGGCGCCGCAGTTCACCGTCGCACCCGGTGCGTATGACGAATTTTGCGCGGGCTTTCCTTACGAGGAAACGGAGGACCAGCAGGCGTCGATCGCCTCTGCGCTCAACGACCTTTCTTCCGGCCGTCCGATGGACCGGCTCGTCTGCGGCGACGTCGGCTTTGGCAAGACAGAGGTGGCGCTGCGTGCGGCCTTCGTCGCCGCCATCGGCGGCAGGCAGGTGGCGGTCGTCGTGCCGACCACATTACTCGCGCGCCAGCATTACAAGACCTTTTCGGAACGTTTCCGCGGCTTCCCGGTCAATGTCGCGCAGGCCTCGCGGCTGGTTGCGCCGGCGCAGCTTGCGAAAGTGAAGCAAGGCCTTGCCGATGGCAGCACCGATATCGTCATCGGCACGCACGCGCTGCTTGGGCGCGGCATCAAGTTCAAGGACCTTGCACTTCTCATCGTTGATGAAGAGCAGCACTTCGGCGTTGCGCACAAGGAAAAACTCAAGCAACTCCGCGCCGAGGTGCATGTCCTGACGCTGACGGCGACGCCGATCCCGCGGACGCTGCAACTGGCGTTAACCGGCGTACGCGATCTGTCGATCATCGCATCGCCGCCGGTCGACCGTCTTGCTGTGCGCACTTTCGTTTCGCCCTTCGATCCGCTGGTCGTGCGCGAGGCGTTGCTGCGCGAGCGCTACCGCGGCGGGCAGTCGTTCTACGTGTGCCCGCGCATCGAGGATTTGGCAGGTGCCAAGGATTTCCTCGACAAGAACGTGCCGGAGGTGCGGGTCGCCGTGGCGCATGGACAGATGCCGCCGGCGGCGCTCGACGACATCATGTCGGCCTTCTACGACGGCAAATACGACGTGCTGCTGTCGACCACAATCATCGAATCCGGGCTCGATATTCCGACGGCGAACACGTTGATCGTGCACCGCGCCGACCGCTTCGGCTTGGCGCAGCTGTATCAATTGCGCGGCCGGGTTGGGCGCTCGAAGTTACGGGCGTTTGCGCTGTTCACATTGCCGGCGCAGAAGCCGATCACGCCGCAGGCCGAGCGGCGGCTGAAGGTGTTGCAGTCCCTGGACACGCTCGGCGCCGGCTTCCAGCTGGCGTCGCACGATCTCGACATCCGCGGTGCGGGCAATCTGCTTGGCGAAGAACAATCCGGTCATATCAAGGAAGTCGGCTTCGAGCTGTATCAGCAGATGCTGGAAGAGGCGGTAATGAGCCTCAAGGCCGGCATCACGGCGCCGGTCGCCGACCGCTGGTCGCCACAGATCACCATCGGCACGCCGGTGCTTATTCCGGACGATTACGTTGCCGACCTTTCGGTGCGTCTTGCGCTCTATCGGCGGCTGGCGGACGTCGAGGACGAGAACGAAATCGATTCATTCGCTGCCGAGCTCGTGGATCGGTTCGGACCGCTGCCGCCGGAGGTCGAGCACTTGCTGCAGGTCGTCGCCATCAAGGCGCTGTGCCGTCGTGCGAACGTGGAGAAGGTCGATGCCGGCCCCAAGGGCGTCGTGCTGGCGTTGCGCGACAACAGCTTTGCCAACCCGGAGGCGCTTATCGGCTTCATCCGCGAGCGCGGCAATGAGGCGCGCGTGCGGCCGGATCAGAAGGTCGTCTTCTTCGAGGACTGGGAGAGCGCGGTCGAACGGCTCAAGGGCACGACCGCGATCCTGCGGCGTCTGGCGTCGCTCGCCGGCAACGCAAGCAAGGCGGCGTGATAGCCTGGTCCTTCGAGACGCGGCCTTGGGCCGCTCCTCAGCATGAGGCTCACTCCGCGGCGTCGGAGCTTGGTGCAGCCGCTTCCTGTGCCGCGCGCGTAATGGCTTGCGCCAAATATTCCGGCGCCTGGGCTCCGGAGATCGCGAATTTTCCATCGAGAATGTAGAAGGGCACGCCGTCGATGCCGGCTTCCTTGGCAGCCTGCGCTTCTTGGTCGATTTCGGCCACGTCCTTGTCACTTGTGAGCCACGCGCGGATCTCGTCGCCGTTCAGCCCCACGTCGGCCGCAGCCTGCACGAGCACATCACGATCGGTGAGATCGGCGCCGTCGGTGAAATAAAGCTTCATCAGGTTTTGCTTCATCTGCGCCGCCAGCCCATGCGCGGCTGCCCAGCGGATGAGTCGATGCGCATCGAGGGTATTCGGCTGGCGACTGATCTTGTCCGCGGCGTAAGTAAGCCCTTCGCTCGCGGCCGCGGCCGTGACGCGCTGCGCAATGCCTTTGTAGCGCTCCGGCGATCCGAACTTGGTGGTGAGATATTCGTTGCGCGAAATTCCTTCGCGCGGAATCCAGTCGTTGAGGAAATAAGGCCGCCAATGCAGCTCGACCGGCGTTTCAGGCAGGAGCGCCAGCGCCTTCTCCAGGCGGCGCTTGCCGATGAAGCACCACGGGCACACGACGTCAGAGATGATATCGACGCGAACGGGACGGTTTTGCGACATAGATTGCTCCGTTTCGAGCAAAGCTATGTCGTCGGCTACTCCGCCGCAACCACCTGCCGGGCGGTTACACGGATCAGCAACGTTTCGACAGTATCCGCAGCCTTCAAGGTGGCCAACATTACGTTAGCGGAGGCGACGGGCGTTCCAGTCGCCTCGCTCGTCGCAATCCTGAGCGCGCCGGCAATCCGGCGGCTTACGGCGTGAGCGTCGTTGAGCGTGGCCTGCGTGAACGCCACGATGTAGGAGCCGTCGTCCTCGCGATACCCAAAATCGATATCGCGGATCAGTCGCGATAAAAGACGGGCGCCAGCGATGTTGTAACGGCGGCTGGCATCCGCATCGAACGAAAAACGAGCAACAGACAGGGCGCTGCCATGCTTGACAGCATCTGAAATGGCTTTGGCGATCTCGTGCGAAAAACTGTCGCGTGTGAGCAGTCCGGTTTCCGGGTCGAACATGCCGCCAGTATCCAGCGCCTTGAGCGTGCGCTTCAGCCGGCTCTCGAAAGCATGCATCCGCACCAGCGGAATCATGCGCGCCACCACGCGCGCCGGATCGCGCTCGACGTGGTCGACATTCGGCAGCCATTGCGTGAAATCCGGCGGAACGTCGCCGAGTACAGCGGCCGGTATGTCGCGATACTTCGGCTCCTGCGCCAAAACGGTCAGGAACGCTTCAACCATGCGTTGGCTAAATCCATCGCCGATAACGATGCCGTCGATGTCGCGCATGGCAAGCTGCCGGGCGGCGCTCTCGACGCTGAGCGCGCCGACCATGCCGAAGCGCTCGCCGACCGCGACGCTAAGCGCGGGATAAAGCGGGCCGCGCCCCGCGATCATCACAGTTGCATCGTCGAGCGCATCGCCAACCGGAAGCTCGGGCATGAGGCCGCCGTGCGAGGAGAACATTTCGATCCGGCGCAGCACCGTTTCGTGCAATGCACGCACGCGCAATGCCGACCGGAGGCGGATGACAAGATGATCGATCGGCAGAGCCGCGTCGTTCGGCAGGGCGATCGGGATGGCGATGTCCTGTCCGCCGGTCACGCGCGCAATGGCAGGCACGACGGGTCCGGCTGCTGTAGCGATCTGACGGCACAGCATTTGGGCGCTGGTTTCGTCCGATGGCGGCCCCGGCTCGGCAATCACAATCGCCGCCGGCTTAACGGCAACGAACGCTGTCGGCGCGCCGGCCCAGTTGGCTTCGATAATGGGAAATGCGCCTGCCGAGCGTAAGGCATTGACGACCTCGGCCGCGGGCTTCTCGGCGACCACGATCATCGGGCCTTGCAGGGACATCTGAGCCGCGCCGGTTGAGGACGGCTGACCTT
>DASUKT010000018.1:0-3730 GCA_036278575.1 Pseudolabrys sp.
TCCGCTTGGCGAGCGCAGCAAGACTGAAACGCGCGAACTTGCGCGCAAATTCGGACTGGCCGTTGCCGACAAGCACGACAGCCAGGACATCTGCTTCGTGCCCACCGGGCACTACGCGGACGTGATCGAGCGCCTGAAGCCTGGAGCCGCCGAGGCGGGCGATATTGTCGATCCCGACGGCAAGGTGCTCGGCACGCATGATGGCATCATCAATTTCACCGTCGGGCAGCGGCGTGGCTTGGGAATAGCGGTCGGCTCCGCGCTCTATGTCGTGCAACTCGATGCCGCGCACCGGCGTGTGGTCGTTGGCCCGCGCGAGGCGCTGCGCACGAAGACAATCGGCTTACGGGACGTAAATTGGCTTGGTGACGGCTCGATCGAAACGGCCGTCGGCCATGGCGGCCTCGACGTATTCGTGAAAGTGCGTTCGACGCGTTCGCCGCAGCCGGCGCTGCTGCGCCATGCAGGCGGTCGCTACGAAATCGAATTGGTGGGCGGCGAGGACGGTGTCTCACCGGGCCAGGCGTGCGTTTTTTACGATGCAGGTGAAGGGCAGGCGCGGGTGCTGGGCGGCGGCTTTATCAAAAGCGCGTCCGCCGAGCGGCGCATCTTGCGCGATGAACCGGTGATACCGGCCGCCGCGCGCGGCTGACGCGGAAGGTTGGGGGCGAGCGTGGCGCCTGAGCTCGATAAGCATCGTGTCGAGCGCGCCTATGCGCGATGGGCTCCCATCTACGATGTCGTCTTCGGCGCGGTATTCGATCGTGGCCGGCGCGCGTCGATCGAAGCGGCGGAACGTATTGGTGGCCGCATTCTCGAGGTTGGCGTCGGCACGGGCCTTTCTCTCCCGGACTATTCGCGCAGCAATCGGCTGATCGGAATCGATTTGTCGGAGCCGATGTTGCGCAAGGCGCACGGGCGCGTCGCGGCGCTTGCGCTCTCGAACGTCGAAACGCTTGCGGTGATGGATGCGCAAAATCTGGCGTTTCCCAACGAATCTTTCGATGTCGTCGTCGCTCAATATGTCATCACTGCCGTGCCGGATCCCGAAGCGACGCTCGACGAGTTTGCCCGCGTGTTAAGGCCGGGAGGCGAAATCGTGCTCGTCAATCATCTCGGCGCCGAACGGGGATTGCGTGCGCTGTTTGAGCAGGGCTTCGCACCCATTGCCCGCAACCTCGGCTGGCGGCCGGAGTTCCGGTTTGAGCGGCTGCGCGCCTGGTCGTCGCAGCATGGTGGTGTGCGCGTCGTGGAACGACGGCCCATGCCGCCATTCGGACATTTTTCGTTGATTCGTTTTGAGCGCCTTTCAAACGGGATCAAAAGCCATCCTGCCTAAGGAACCAAGCATATTCCTTGTCCATTCTTCCGTGACGTTGTGCATTCGTGACGGAACATCGAGATGCGGCTCGGAACTATATGGCTTGTGCTGATTGCAGCGGCGCTGCTGCCGATATCGGCTTCCGCTCAAAATTCACCGCAAAATGAACCGCGCGATTCGAAAGCATGCGCGCAAGGCAATGCGACCGTCGGTAGCAATGGCGACGCCGCGACCCGCGATCGATCCGGCTCGCTGAGCGACAAGCTTGCCCAGTCGAACGGCGTCATTTGTCCGCCCGAGCACGTCGACCCGGCGATCAAAGCGCCAACACCGGAGGGCGGACGAATGCCGGTCATTCCGCCACCCGGCTCGCCCGGCGGAAACCAGTCGGTGCAGCCGAAATAGCCGCGCAACTCCAAGCGTGCGGTTCCACAGGCGATTTCGAGGAACGATCCCACCCGACAGCCGTTCGTGACGAGACATGCAGGTCGAGCCGTATTTATCGGAACAATGGGCCGGCCGCTGAACCTACGAACATGTCGCTACCAGAGATTGGAGATCATCATGCTCAACGTACGTCGTGTAACGATCTGCGCCGCGGCGCTATCCGCGGCTTTCATCCTGTCCGGGGCGGCCCTGGCTCAGCGCCAAGGCGGAGGTCCTGGAAACGGACCGGGAGGAGCTTCTGCGGGTGCCGCGGCCAATGTGTCGGGCGCCACAAGCGCGCCATCAGGACGCGGCGCGTCTTCGCGGATGGGCGGCGGCAACTTTGCCGGCCGTGGCGGCATGCGCAACGGCAATTTCCGCAGTGGTAATTTTGCGACGTCCCGCGGGATGAGAGGGTCGCGCTATACCGCCAACAACTATCGCGGCAACGGAAACTGGCAGAATGGCCGACGTGATCATCGAGGCCGGCATTTCGCGCGCGGCTTCGGTCTCGGATTCGGCGTGGGCTCCTACTATGGAGATGGGTTCGGGTACGACGGCGGGCCGTACGCGTACGACTATGGCGATTACGGCGACTATGACGTCTCTGGCGGCCCGGACTACGCAGAAAACGATGCCGTGCAATACTGCATGCAGCGCTTCAGGTCCTACGATCCGCAAAGCGGTACATACTTGGGATACGACGGCGAACGGCATCCGTGTCCTTGACCGTCAGGTCAGAAAACGTAACAGCGCAGACAGTCAATTCGGGGGCGCCAGGGCGTCCCCGAAGTTTTTTTCCCTGGACGATGCAACGGCCATCACCCGGCCGGTTCTTGCATGTCGGGCGGGCATGAACGATATGCTTGATTTCCGCGCGAAGAGCAGGGAAAACCACGCCGGAAGCAAGGCGTTCGGCGCTTCCAGGCTCGGATGGCGGGGTAGCTCAGTTGGTTAGAGCAGCGGAATCATAATCCGGAGGTCGGTGGTTCGAATCCACTCCCCGCTACCAATCTTCAATAGTGCAATCCCCGCGGACGCGGGGATTTTCGTTTTTCAGCGTCAGAATTGCAGTGCGTTCGTAAGGTCGCCCATCGGCTGGCTGTTGTGCTCTTTTAGCCCCTCGTCGCGCATGACGACGCCGGGAAGCGGCGGCAGGTCAAACCGCTTGCTGATGAGGCGCAGGATGGACGTGGTGTCGTATTGCGTGTGATCGACAAAACCGCGTTTCGCGAACGGCGAGATGATGATGGCCGGAATACGCGTGCCCGGTCCCCAGCGGTCGCCTTTTGGCGGCGCGACGTGATCCCAGATGCCGCCGTTCTCGTCATAAGTGACGACCACGACCATGTGCGCCCACTGCGGGCTTTTCTCCAGATGTGAAATGACATCGGCAATGTGCCGATCGCCGGATTGGACGTCGGCATAGCCGGGGTGTTCGTTCAGATTGCCTTGCGGCTTGTAGAACGCAACCTGCGGCAGCTTGCCGGCATCGATATCCTTGATGAGCTCGACGCCTCCCAGACCGGCATCGCGAATGTTTTCATCGCGCGCTTTGGTGCCCGGCGCCCAATGCGCGAAGTAGTTGAACGGCTGGTGGTGAAACTGGAAATTCGGCACCGGCTTGGATCGGTCGCCGTCGACCGCAGCCTTCCACCCGCCGGAGTAATACGCCCAGCTCACGCCTTTGTCGGTCAAACGGTCGCCGATCGTTGCGGCGGTTTGCGGCGGCAGCGTCGTCGGTGCGCTCGGGTCGGCGTACGCAGGATCGCCACCGGGTGCCGGCTTGTTCTTGCTCGGCTGGTACGGCGGCTGCATCGTGTTCACGGCATAAAAGTCCGGCGTGAGATCGCCGTCCTTGACATATTTCGGGATTCCATCGAGCGCCGATTTGGGTGAATTGTCTGCGAGCTTCAGCGAAACCTGGTCCGGGTTGACCACAGCAATCAGTTTGCTGGCGGGGCTTTTGTCGGCATTCGGGTA
>DASUKT010000019.1:0-17395 GCA_036278575.1 Pseudolabrys sp.
TGAGTGAGGCTTTCATATTGGCTGCGGTTGCATCGGGTGTTGCACCGATGACGAACTGGTTCGGACTGGTGGGCGTGCCCGAGACTGCCTCGAGCGTGACGCTGTCGCTCGTTCCGTCCGGCAGATTGAACTGGAATTGGACGGTCTGGCCGGCCGTCGGATTGCCGGTGAGATTAACCGAAATCGCCGGCGGCGAGCCGGTCGGACCTGTGACCGTTGCGCCGCTCAGATTCGAGCTTACGCTGGCGAGCTTCAATCCAAACGGCGAGGCCGTTCCATCCGGCGTTTCCGCCAGCGACACCGACGTCGTGGTCGGTGCGGTGATCGCCAACCGTCCGAGTCCATCCGCGCCAAGGTCAGCCTGATTGCGTTGATCGATTATCTGCTTCAGGCCGGCTTGCACGCCGTTGCCGTTGAGAATGTGATCCATGGTATCGACCGACGGCTGATCGGTCGCCTGGCCGGAAAAGATGTAGCGGTTTCCGACTTGCGTATTGAGAAGGCCGAGGAAGCTGCCGAGGTCGGCGGTGGCGATCTTTTGCGTCGTCGTCTGGCCGGTATTGTCGGGATCGAACGGGGTCGACAGCGTGGCGCTCTTCACGTCGCTGGCATAGGACGCCATCTGCTGGAGCGCGGTTGAGGCCACGCCGATCCGCGTCGTCACCATGTTGATGGTGCTGCCGTAGCTTTTGAGCGCAGCCAGTTGCGCATTGAGGCTGACGGTAAGGCCGCTGTCGAGGCCGAGACCCGCGTAGGTATTCGACTTTTCCCCGGTGCCAAGTTGCTGCTGCAAGTCGTCGAGCTGCGAGCGCATGTCGAGAATCGACTGCAGCATGCCGGAGGAAACGCTGCCGACGCTGGAAACGGTCATGACATCCTCACATCTGCAACAGGGCCGTGATCATGTCTTTGACGGTCGACATGACACGGGCGTTGGCGGCGTATTCGTTTTGCAAGTTGAGAAGGTTGGTCATTTCCTCATCGATATTGACGCCGGAGCTCGTGTTGAACCGCTGCTGCAACGAATTCAGCACCACATCCTGGCCCTGCTTGAGATTGGTGGCATCGGTCGCTGCCTGACCCTGGTGATTGATGATCTGCTGAAGATAGGTCTCAAGCGAGCCGCTGAACGGCGAGGCTGTCGAACCGATGCCCGACGACGGCGAAAATTCCAGCGGCGCGTTGGTCATCTGATTGAAAATGAATTCGGGCCGGGTGTCGTCGGCGGCCGCGGTGCCGGAAGCAAACGAGACAAGCGCCGACGGATCGTTGATGAGCGCGGTATTGACCGAGATGCGGCCCGCGAGACCGGCGCTTTGCGGTCCGGCCCCGGTGATCGCGCCGGTATAGAGCGAATTGCCGTCGAGGAAGAACGGCAATTGAGGGCTGCCGCTCGAAAGCGAGGTGGCGGTGGTGGTAGTGGACAAGCCGTCCACCGTGGCATCGCCGCTGCCGTCGTCGACGATTTGCAGCGTGGTACCGCCCGGTGACGAGGCGACGAGCTTGTCGGCGCCGATCGCGGCGTTGATTTGCGAGACGACCGACGCCATGCCGCCGGAAAAATCGATGCCGACCACCGTGTCATTCGGGTCAGACGTGGCGTCATTCGCCAACGGCAGAGCGGTGGGATCGTCCACGCGCACCAGCGTGATCGTGTGTTGCGTGCCACTTGTCGTGTCGGTGTAGGTGAGATTAACCGAATTGCCGTTGGCCAAAGAACCGACATCGACGTCGAACCCCGCCGGAGGGCCTGTGACCTGGCTGCCGTCGGTCTGCTGATCCGACAGCGCGCTCGACATCGACGCCGCCAACTGGTCGAGCTGGGTTTGGGCCTGCACCAGCGTCTGGTCGCGCATTTGCAAGTAAGCGGCGATCTCGCCGGAATGAATGCCGCCGGTCGCGATCAGGTCCGTGGTCGATCCGTTCGGCGCCGTCAGGGTAATGGTGCCGAGCGTCGATTTCGACGGATCGGCGTTCCATTGCGATTGCGCCGTCACCGCGCCCTGCGCATTAAACGACAATTGCGAAGCGCTCAGCCCGACGAGCTGAACGCCGGAACTCGTAAAAACCGAAACCTGATTATTGTTGTTCGTGAGTACCTTGATATCCATCAGTTGCGACAGTTGATCGATATACTTGTCACGCTGATCCTCAAGCGCAGCGCTCGTCGCATCGTTATGGGTCGAGCCGCTGATCTGCTGATTGAGCGAAGCGATCTGCTGGAGCGCCGTATTGGCCGCAGTGACATCCGACGAAATTCCAAGCTCGGCCTGGGCGCGCAACGACTGGATGCCATCCGTCATGGTATTGAGTTGTTGCGTGAGCACCTGAGCCGCGCCGACCACCGCCGCTTGCGTCGATGGATCGTCCGGACTTGTCGTCAGCGTCTGCAAGGCCGTGGTGAAGTTATTGAAGATGGTTTCGAGCGAGCCGTCGGAGCCGGGGTCTCCGTAAACGCTCTGGATTTGCTGATAGAAGCTGGCGCTCAAATCGGCATAGGAAGCGCCCGACGATTCCGTGCGCAACTGCTGCTGCACGAACTGGTCGAGCACACGATTGATTTCGGTGACGGAAACGCCGATGCCGCTGGCGCCGAACGCGGTTTCGACCTGAACCGCATTCTTGCGCACGTACCCGGGCGTTTGCGCGTTCGCGATATTGCCGGCCGTGATGGACAGCGCGGTTTGCGCTGCATTCAGGCCGGTCAATGCCGTTGAAAGCGCCTGCGTCAGGCTCATGGCTGCTACTTCATTTACCCGCTACGCCGCTACCGGAGCATGTTCAGGAGATCCTGCGACATCTCGTTCGCCGTTGTGATGACGCGCGTGTTCGCCGAATATGCCTGCTGGGTCACGATCAATTTCGTGAATTGATCGGCAATGTCGGCGTTCGATTCTTCCAGCGAACCGCCCACGATGGTGCCGCTCGCGCCGGTCAGCGCAGGCCCGCTGTCCGCCGTGATCTGGAAGCCGCCGCCATCCAGGCTCTTCAGGCTGTTTGGGCTGGCAAAGTTGAACAGCGGCACTTGGGCGAGATCGACGGTTTTGCCGTTGGTGAAGCTGCCGGAAATCCGCCCGTTATTGCCGACCGACAGCGAAACCAGTTGACCGGCCGGATACCCGTTCTGCTGCAATGAGTTGACGGTGGTCGTGCCATTGTTGCTGGCAAATTGCGTTACGCCGCCGCTGAACGAGAGCGTAACGTCGCCAATGGTATTCCCGTCGACCGTGACGCCGGTAAGCGCCTTCGAGGCGACAGCCGGGTTGAGCTGACCTGAGCCGTCGAACGTGAAATCTTGTCCGATGTTGAGCCAAGCTGGCGTGGCGCCGGTGGCTGTCGAATCGGTCTGATAAAACAAATTCCACGTGTCGGCTGTGCCGGTAGCGGCGTCGTCCACCTTGGCCCAACGGAATTGAACGTTCGCCGGCGCGCCGGTGCCATTGTAGACGGTGATCGTCCCGCCATCGAGCGACTCATCCAGAAATGTCGGAACTTCACTGCCAACGATGCTGACGGACGGATCCGACGTCGTAAAGTCCGCCGTCTTCAGAAGCTCGGACCCCGGGACGGATGGATCGGCATTCGTAGTGAGCGGGAAGGCTGGAAGATTGGCGCCGTAGGTGATTTCTTGCGTCGCCTGCGCCGGCAAGAACGAGTTGTTGAACTGAAGCGGCGAGAGCGCGCTGCCGATCGGGTTGCCGGTGTTCGGATCGATCGGAATTCCCTCGAGGAAGTAGCCGCCGCCGTTGACCAGAAAGCCCTGGCTGTTCAACTGAAAATCGCCGCGTCGGGTATAGAGATCGCCGCTGTCGAGTACGGGCGTGCTGCCGTTCGTGCCGGTTTGCTGCTTGACCGCGAAGAAGCCATCGCCGTTGATGGCCATGAACGTGCCGACCGTCGCGCTCTGAATGACACCTTGCGTCGAATTCGTCGGATCCGATCGCGCCAGCACGCCGCCTGCGGTTTGGGAGCCGACAGCCGCGTCCGGAATCAGATCGACGAAATTGGTGTTGATGCCCTTGTATGCAGTCGTTTGAGAATTCGCGATGTTGCCGGAAATGTTTTGCATGGCGAACGCCTGCGCCTGCAGACCGCTGACGGCCGTATTGAGAACACCAAACAGACCCATGACTGTCTCTCCACTGTCGCATACGCCACGCGTCCCGCAGCGGGCGCGTTACGGACGAACTTCGGAGACAGTCGTGGCAATCCTCATGCCACACATTATTCCATATAAATCAATAAGTTATGCGATGGATGGAAAGGCGTCAGCCGGTGCTTTCTGCCGCGGTCGGCAATTTTTGCCTGCGCTCGGCGGCACAAAGTCAGGAAGACGATGCGGCAGCGGGCTTAAATTTGAGCGCCAGGCCGTTCATGCAATAGCGCAATCCGGTCGGCGGCGGCCCATCGTCAAAAACGTGACCAAGATGGCCGAGGCAGCGGCGGCAGTGCACCTCGGTACGTTTCATGAAGAACGAGCGATCGGTCGTCGTGGCGATTGCTTCCGGCAGCGGCGCATAGAAGCTCGGCCAGCCGGTGCCGCTCTCAAATTTTGTATCGGACGAGAACAGCGGCAGGTCGCAGCCGGCGCAGGCGAAGACGCCCTTGCGATGCTCATTGTTGAGCGGGCTTGAGCCGGGGCGCTCGGTGCCGTGCTTGCGCAGGATATAGAACCGGTCCGGCGTCAAACGTTTGCGCCATTCGGCTTCGCTGAGCCTGAATCCATTGTCGCCAGGTTGCTGCGGTGTGGCATCGCTCGTCGTCGTTTCGGCGTTGCCGAATTTAGCAACGGCCGCTATGGCGGCAAACGCCGTGCCCGCCAGCAAGAGCATGCGCCGGTCAATCATGTGCTCAGGTCTCCTTGCCTGTGCCCGCCGGCATCATAACGCTTCGGGTGCTGCCGCGCTTCAATTTGCACTCACAGAATCATCACGTTGGTGCGAGGTAAGCTCGGCAGCTGGCTTGCCCGGACCGGCCCCGCTACCTAATGTCGCCCGCAAATCGTGAGGTTTTCATGCGTTTTGAAGGCACCAAAGATTACGTCGCCACGGACGATCTGAAGGTTGCGGTCAACGCAGCCGTGGCCCTCGAGCGGCCCTTGCTGGTCAAAGGCGAGCCCGGCACCGGCAAGACCGTGCTGGCGCTGGAAGTGGCCAAAGCGCTCGGCGCCCCGCTGATCGAGTGGCACATCAAATCGACAACGAAGGCGCTGCAAGGCCTTTACGAATACGATGCGGTCTCGCGCCTGCGCGACAGCCAGCTCGGCGACGAACGGGTGAAAGACATCCGCAATTACATCAAGCGCGGAAAACTATGGGACGCATTCGTCTCGGACGAGCGCCCGGTCCTGCTCATCGATGAAATCGACAAAGCCGACATCGAGTTTCCCAACGATTTGCTGCTGGAACTCGATCGCATGGAGTTCTTCGTTTATGAAACCGGTGAAACCGTCAAAGCACGCCGCCGGCCGATCGTTGTCATCACATCCAACAACGAAAAGGAATTGCCGGACGCATTCTTGCGCCGGTGCTTTTTCCACTACATCTGCTTTCCCGATCCCGAGACGATGGCGGCGATCGTCGAGGTGCACTTTCCCGGCATCAAGCAGCGACTTGTCTCCGAAGCGCTCCGGCTGTTCTACGAAATCCGCGACGTGCCGGGCATGAAGAAGAAGCCGTCGACATCCGAACTGCTCGATTGGCTTAAACTGCTGATGGTCGAGGACATCGGCCCGGAGATCCTACGCGAGCGCGATCCGAAGAAATTGATTCCGCCGCTGCACGGCGCGCTCATCAAGAACGAGCAGGATGTGCATTTGTTTGAGCGTCTCGCATTTATGGCGCGGCGCGAGAGCCGCTGAGCCGCCCCGCCCGTGCCACTTGGCCGCGGGCGGCCTCTTCCGAAACTTATGGTTAATCTTTCCCTACCATTCTGCACGTACCGCTAATTTGCGGATGCCGGAAACGACCGGCACGCTCAACCGCCGGACCATGCTTTCCAGAGGACCAGCCGAATGTGCGGAATCGCCGTGGCGATCGATTGGCCGGATTCAGAAGCCGTCGTGCGGCTGTTGATCGATGGCGTCCTTCACCGCGGCGATACCACCGATCCTCTCTTCTCGCCCCGTCCCGACATCGTCATGTGTACACGGCGGCTGCGCATCGTCGACGCCGAGCGCGGGGTGCAACCGCAACTCTCGTTTAACGGCCGCATCGCGGTTTCCTTCAACGGGGAAATCTACAATCATCACGCGCTGCGCCGCGAATTGCAGGCGGCGGGTGTCGTTTTCAAAACCGAATCGGACACCGAAGTGTTGGCCAACGCACTGCAGGCCTGGGGCCCGGCCGCGCTCGAGCGTCTGGTCGGCATGTACGCCTTCGTCGCCGTCGACACCGCGACCGGCGACTTTCTTGCCGCGCGCGATCCGTTCGGGGTCAAGCCGCTTTATGTAATTCAGGCCGGACGCAGTTTCCTGTTCTGCTCGGAGATGCGGCCGCTGCTCGACACCGTAGCCAAAGGCGACGTGATGCTGCTGCCGCCCGGCTACCTGCTCGCGCGCGGCGCATGCATGCGCTTCAAGTCGCCGCTCCAGACCACGCCGTCCATCGTGCCGTCGATCGGCGATGCAAAGGCGCTCGATGCGCTGCTCGCCGAGGCGGTGCGCATTCGCATCCCCGACGCGCTGCCCGTCGCCATCTTGTTCAGTGGCGGTATCGATAGCACGCTGATCGCACATTACACCCGCCGCTTCCGGCCCGAGGCGCTCGGCTATTTCCTCGGCGATGACACGTCACCGGACTATCGCTATGCCGCCGAATACGCCGAACGCACCGGCTTCGATCTGCGCACGATGCCTTTCGATGCCGATAGCGATGCGACTTTCGCGTTGATCGACGAGGCCGTGGCTGCCACCGAATCGTTCGAACCTAATCTGGTGCGCGATGCGGCGTGCTCGCTGATGGTCTCGGAGAAAATTCACAACGACGGAATCCGCGTGGCGCTATGCGGCGAAGGCGCGGACGAGCTCTTCTGCGGCTATCCGCTGTTGGAAATTGCATTCCAAGACACCGCCGCTGCCGGCCAGATCATCCGCAGCGAGTGCCTCGAATTGATGCATCGCATTGGCCTCCAGCGCGTCGACCGCTGCTCGATGCATTATCGGCTCGAAATGCGCGAGCCGTTTCTTGATCCTTCGATTGCCAACTACGCGCTCAATCTCGACCCTTCTGCACTGGTACGCGATGTCGGCGACCGAGTGGTCGGCAAGGCCACGTTGCGCGAGATCTATGATCTCTATCCGGACAAGTTGCCGGCGGCGATCCGCGACCGCACCAAGGTGCCGTTCAGCGAAGGCGCGGGCCTTGATGCGGCGCCGGAAAATTCCAGCTGGAAGCGGCGCTTCAACGCGGCCATCTCCGACCGCGATCTCACCGACGGCCGCAAGGAATTCGAGGCATTCAATATCCGAACCAAGGAGGAGCTTTATTACATCCGGAAGCTGGCGCAGACGATCGATGTCAACCGCGTGCCGCACTTACGCGACCGCGCCTGGATTTCATTTCCAATCGGAAAATATCTTGAGAAGCTGAAAACGTACGCGCATTTCAGCTTGTGACGTTTTCGTGTGCTGCTTTTCTTACGCGCGGCGCGCCGCCAGACGCAATTCTTTGCGGCGGCGCGCGCGCTCGCGATATCGGGTGAGGCGCCGGCGCAGCGCCTCACCCGGCTTCTCGGCCCAATAGATGCTTTGCGCGGCAATGCGGCCGAACGTCCCGCCCGCCCACACCAACTCATAGGGCGCGAACAGCCGCCACGTCCGGTCGCTTTCGACAATTCCCCGTGCAACCAATTCGCCCGCCATCGCGGTCGTATTCAGGCCGTGTCCGCCGAACCCGCTGGTGACCCATACGCCCGGCGCAATCTCACCGATCTGCGGCATGCGATGCACCGAGCGACCCAGCGTGCCCCGCCAGATGTAGGCCGGCGTCACCTCACCGAGCTGCGGAAAATTCCGCCGGATGTCGCCAACAAGACTGCGTGCAAACCGCCGCGGATTGCTTTCCCACACCGTCATGCGCCCGGACCACTGCAAGCGATCGCCGCCGATGATCCGATAGTGATTATCGGCACGCTCACCATCGCTGACGGCTCCACGATAGCGAATGACGTCGTGCAGCTTCGGCCCGATCGGCTCCGTCACCATGACATAGGTCGAGATCGGCACGAGCGTCGCAGCAAGGCGCGGCACCAAGGCGCCGAGATGGACGTTACCGGCCAGCACCACGTGGCCGGCGCGCACGCGCCCCGCCGCCGTCGCAATGCGCTTGCGTACGCCAGCCGCGTCGATGGAGATGGCCCGCGTATTTTCGAAAATGCGTGCGCCGGATGCTTCCGCGTCGGCGGCAAGCCCAAGCGCGTAGTTCAGCGGATGAATGTGGAAGGCCGTCGGATAGTAGATGGCGTTGAAATAGGAGCGGCTCGGCAGCACGGCGCGCACCCGGTCGGGCGACCAGGCTTCGGCAGCGGCCCCGATCCAGCGCAGCCGTTCAACCAGCTCCGGTAATTCCTGACCATCGTCCGTCTTGGAAATGAAAAGCCAACCCGGCGTCGGCTCAACGCCAGGCATCCTGGTGCGCGCAATTGTGTCGCGCACGTAAGCGAGGCCCCGCTCCGACTGCGCCCACAACTCCTTGGCGTGGTCGAGCCCGACGCGCTCCACCAGATCGTCAAGCTCTTCGGCAAATCCGGGAAGAACAAATCCGGTGTTACGGCCTGACGCCGCCCACGCGATACGATCGGCTTCAAGGACGGCTACCGACCAACCTCGGCGCGCAATTTCGCGCGCGGCTGTCAGCCCCGCAAAACCGGCGCCAATGACGCAGACATCCACATCGATATCGAGCGTGAGACGCGGCCTCTCGGGACGAGCAACTTGCGTCGCCTCGTACCAGGTCTCGCTCGGCAACCGCGCATCCGTGCCCTGCGTCTTTTCGGCCTCAATGCCGGACGCCTCGGGCATGCTAGATTGCAGCGGATTAGCCTGTGCGTTCATTCGGCCACTCATACACATTCCCGGTTCGGACACATATTCTTTTTCCATGCGTCGGCTTCTGCTGCTCCGCCACTCCGAGTCCGAACGTTCCGAACCCGGCACGAGCGACCGCGCACGCGTCCTCACAGAAAGCGGCCGCAAGGACGCGGCCCGACTCGGCGCCTACATGGCGCGCCACGTCATCGTTCCCGACCGCGTTCTCATGTCCCCTGCCCTGCGTTCGCGGCAAACATGGAAATATGTCTCTGCGGCCTTCGATACCACGCCAAAGACGCAGGAAGTGAACAGCCTCTACGACGCCACGGCGCAAGCCCTCTTCAACGTCATTGCCGAAAGTCCGGCCGATGCTCGCAGCATTTTGATAATCGGCCATAATCCCGCCCTGCACGACCTGGCACTACTCCTGATCGCCTCCGGCGACATCGAATCGCGCGAGCTTCTACGGGAAGACTTGCCGACTTCCGGACTGGCGATAGTCGAGTTTGCCTTTGACGACTGGGCGAGACTGCATCCTCATGCCGGCCGGCTGGAGCGCTTCGTCGGCCCCAAATCCATCGAGTCGGCGACAAATTAGATTCTGCTCGCGACCGCAGCAAAGTCCTATTTCACCCCTTGAACGACTACGCAACTTTTGTGGTGTTGAAGGGTCATAGTGACCGTCTTACACTGCACCGTCGAAGATCGATCAACCCTTGTGCATCGCAATTTTGATGAGCGGTAATGACGGGACCGCACATAAAGAATGGCAATGACGCTTCCAAGTCTGCCCCGATCGCCGGTCGGCGGCGGGCAGGCCGCGCACATGCCGATGATGGCAGGCGCAGCAATCTCGATGAAACGCTAATGTTCATTCGCGATATCGACCGTACCGGAAGTCCGGTCGAGATTTGTGATGTCATCCTAAGGGCCGTGCGGCCCTATGGCTTCAATAATATTCTTGCCGGCACGATCCCGCGGCCCGGTTCGACCCAATCGCAACAGGAATCGAACGTCATTCTCGCCGATTGGCCGATGGGCTGGGCTGAGCGGTACTTCTCAAGCGGCTATTTGTTCGTCGATCCGGCCATCCGGCGCGTGACCTCCGACATCTCACCGTTCCTGTGGAGCGAACTTGCGCCGGTCTGCCGTGACGATCCGATGGCAAGCCGTGTGATGAACGAGGCGAGCGATTTTCGGCTCAACTGCGGATTTACGGTGCCACTGGTCACGCTCGAGGGCGACATCGCCGGCTTTTCCATCGCCGGACCCCGGATCGAAATGCCGCCCAACCTGCGTGGCATGATGTCGCTTGTAACGGCGTATGCCTTTGGTCACGCGCTCAATCTGCGGCTGAAGAGAGTTGAGGCAGCGCAAGCACACATCACGCGGCGCGAGCAAGAAATCCTTCAGTGGGCCGCGGCCGGCAAAACCGAATGGGAAATCGGCGAGATCCTCAACATCTCGGAGCACACGGTCGACAAGTTCTTCCGCAGCGCGCGGCAGAAGCTTCGTGCAACCAATCGGACGCAAGCCGTCGCCGAAGCACTCCGAAGATACATCATCAGCTGATCTATTTTATCGCCCACTTCTGACCGCGTTCAAGGTACGCGTTCGCGTACTTTGCAAGTTCCTCTCTCGTTGATCTGCTGAGGCGAAAAACGATGAGAGGAGCCGCGAATGATTCATTTGGTGGACGCCGAAAACATTCGGGATTATCGGGCCGAGATGGATCAAGCGCACTGCTTGCGCCATCAGGTCTTTGTCGAAGAATCGAAATGGGAGGAGCTGCGAAAGCCCGACGGCCGGGAAATCGATCAGTTCGACGACGGACGTGCGCTGCACATGCTCTACATACGGGACGGCGCAGTGCTCGGTTATCAGCGCATGTTGCCGACGACCAGGCCGCACTTGCTCTCGGACGTGCTTCCCGATCTTTGCGAGGGCGAGCGGCCTGTCGGTCCTGAAGTGTGGGAGTGGACACGCTACTGCGTCTCGCGTCCGCACCGGGAACGCGGGCGGGCGCTCAGTCCGATCGCCAATTCGCTCCTGTCCGGCATTGTCGAATGGGGCCTCGCCACCGGCGTTTCGAGCATCATTATCGAAATGGACCCGATCTGGCTGTTGCGGCTGGTACAGCTTTATTTCCGCGTGACGCCGCTTGGTTTGCCGCGGCGCTACGGACCATCGGACGTGGTAGCGGTCACCGCGAAGTTCGATTCGCGCACGCTGGCGCGGCTGCGCGAAATGCGCGGCGACACGGACTCGGTCCTGTATCAGCCCATTCACCTGGAAACGGCGCGATCACGACTCGCTTGATCGAAGAAACAAAAAGGAAACGGGTGGGCGAAGCCATGAATTCAACCGTGTCGTCCGTAGGGCGTACCACAGTAAAGCGTGGTGCTGACGAAGAACGAAAAAGCACCGCAAGGAGCGGTCAAGACGTCGGCGGTCTTGAGGCGCTCCTTGACTACGCAATCGCCGAAGGCGCGCAGATGGGCTTTGGGCTTTTCGTCAGCATTTTGCGTCTGGCCCGCATGGCCCTGAAGGAAGAAACCGAAAACATCAAAAGCCTGGCATCTCAAACACGTTCCTCACAACAATGACGCAAACGTCGCATGCCTTCGGCTCGGAATATTTCATCGGCAAGGCGGAGCAGTGTTTCCGCCTTGCGCGGCACGCCAGAATGGAGCTTGCCGACAGCGCGGTAGCGCAAGAGCTCGATGCGATCGGCAACGAGTTTTTGGCCAAAGCCGTAGAAATCGATACCGAGCGCGACCGGATAGTGAACAGGCAGCAGCAGTAAGCGGCCGTTTACGGCTGCGGAATCACCTCGCCCGGCAACGCATCAGGCCGGTAGCGGCCCGGTTTGTTTCGGCGGAAATAGCGGCCGGCCTGCCAAAAAAATACGGCCGCAAACGCGCCGACGATCGCCGCAACTTGCCACGCCCGCGCTTCGATCGCGCGAACGATCAAGACGGCGGCGACAATGGATGTTGCGGTAAATACGGCGAAGCCCAACCAATAGACAATCGTATTGACACCGCGCTCGAAGCTCACGCTGTCATTCACGAAAGACAGCTGCCGGTGCAATTCCAGGGCGAAGGCGCGGTAAGCCGGATCGTGTCGCTCCTGCTCCACCATGCTCTTCGACGACGTCGAGATGAGCTCGATTTTCGGCGCAGCTTCCGACCAGATTTCAAGCCGATAACGGGTCGGTTGCGTTCCGAGCGGCTTGAACGACAAACGCACGCGCCGAATGCTGCGCAACGGAATACGACCGGACTTCAGGCCTGTATCCCACAAAATGGCCTGCCCTTCGAGCCTGAACGTCCAACTGGCGCCCAAGGCCGATGGCCGGTACGAATAAGTGGTCGCCGCAGGGCTGGTCATCAGAGTTTCTGGAACGTGGCAATTTGCCGGTCCGCGTCTATATCAAGGCAATGCGCAAATTTCTTTACTTTGTTCCTCTTGTCGCGCTGCTGGTCCTTGCAGTGTGGTTCGCCGTGCGCGCGTGGACGGCGCTCGCCGGCACCGACATTCCGGTCTACGGCTATCTGGCGATGGCGGGCGGCGTTCTGTTTTCGCTCGTTGTCGGCTGTGGGCTGATGGCACTGGCCTTTTATAGCAATCGCCACGGTTACGACGATCTGAGCGGCGGCGACAGCGACCGCCATTGAGCGAGCCCGCTACGGCTATTTCTTCGTCACCGGATCGGCCGTAATCCCGCGCCGAAAGAGGCGGGACATTCTTCTTTTTCGTCCTGTATAGTCCGGCCACCCGCAACCGACCGGAATCTCCCATGTCCAAAACGCTCGTGCAGGAGCAATTCGGCAAGACCGCCGCGACTTACCTCACCAGCAAACCGCACGCCAAAGGCAAGAGCCTGGAGCGGCTGGTCGATCTCGTTCAGCCCAAGCCGGATTGGCGAATGCTCGACATCGCAACGGGCGGGGGGCACGTCGCTTATGTATTCGCCCCGCACGTGGCGCGCGTCTGGGCGACCGACATCACTGATGAAATGCTCACCGTGGTGAAGGCCGAGGCGCAAAAGCGTAAACTCGACAATATCCGTGTCAGCTATGCCAAGGCCGAGGCGTTGCCGTTCGAGGATGCCGCATTCGATCTCGTCACCTGCCGTATCGCGCCGCATCATTTCGACAGCATTCCCGATTTTCTTGCTGAAACGCATCGCGTACTCAAGCCGCACGAAGTGTTCGCCTTGGTCGACAACGTGGTGCCGCCGGGCAGCGTCGGTGATTACGTGAATGCGTTCGAGCGCTTCCGCGATCCGAGCCATTTGCGGTCATGGACGATGGAAGAATGGCGCGCGGCCTTGATGAAAGCCGGGTTCGCCATCGAACACGAAGAGCAGATCTATAAGCAGATGGAATTTGGCAGCTGGGCGGCGCGCCATGACGCGAACATGCAGGCGTTCTTGCGCGCAATGCTCAAGCAAGCGGCGCCTGAGGTCAGCGCCGTCCTGATGCCCGACGCCCTCGACGGCGCCCCGACGTTTCGCCTCGAAGAGGGCCTATTCGTCGTCCGGCGTAAAGAGGGAAAATAAGCGAGCCGGGCGCCCTCGCCTGCGCGCGGCATCTTCCGGATCCCATTCCGGATGCGCGTCGTACATCGTACCGACGATCCAGCCGCCGATGATCGGAATAATGCACGAGCCCGCAAGCTCGCCCGCTTCGCGCTGCGTGAGCGGCCGGTCGAGCACGATCGTTGCAACGATCGGCGAGAGAGCGATGCAGCCGACCGTCGTCAGGACGAATGCACCGGCTTCCGTCAACCCGCTGCTGTTACGCCAGTGATGCAGGTGCCAATCGTTGATGGCGAGTGTACCGACCGTTGCCGCGGCGCCGACCCCGAGCGAAACGGCCGCAAGCTTCTTCTCGCTGTGGTCGCTGTAACGTACAGCGGCCGGACGATGGCGGCCCTGAGCGTCTGCGTTTTGCATCGAAAATGCCAGCGCCAACGCGGCGGCGGCCAGGATCGCAAACTTGCGATTTATCATCTGCTCTCCAATCGGTTCTTTTCTGAAAAGGAAAAAACTGCGGACGCTGCGAATTCGAATCCGGCAGGTAGGTTACCAGCCAAAGCGACAGGCACAAGCTGCCTGTCTGGTTCCCTTCCGGTGCTTCGATCTTATGAAAAAAAATGCCGCCGGATGATGCCCGGCGGCGGCATTTGGTTCGAGTGCTCTCTGGGCCGATCAGGCCGTCGACGTTTGAATCGGTATCGCCACGACCTCGATCGCCTCACAGCCAACGCACGTGTAGGTAAAGAGGTCTGTTTCGGCGTAGATCGGGTGCGGCTCAGTGCCGACGAGACGCATCGGCGCTCCGCACCGATCGCAGGCTTTCGCCGCTACGCTTTCCAACGGCATTTGCTGGGGTTGTTCCATGCCGATGACGCTACGCGTCGCGCGGAAAGCGTCAATTCAGTTTCTTTGCAACCACATTCGACATAAAGAGCCGTTATGATTGCGAGCTCCTTGTTTGCTTGAAACCCTGAGTTGGAATGATTCCATACGTTGCGTCAGGTGAGTTGATTTTCTTAAATTGAGGCAGATACTCAATGTGAGTAGTTGATTGCGGCGAAGGGGTGTCATGACAACAAGCGGTAACCGCGGCGAGCGGCTGCAAATTATGCTGTCGGCTGAGGAGCTTGTAGTGCTCGACGACTTCCGTTTCAAGAACCGGATGCCGAGTCGCGCCGCTGCTGTGCGTGAACTCTTGAAGCGTGGTCTGACAGCCGAAGGGTTCCCGGAAGCGGCTTTTGGCGCAAAATCGGAAGAGTACGGCGTCGTTGGCAGGCCGCCGGCCAGCCGCGAGCGAAAATAGAGCCGCGGCGCAATCCCTGCTCCGATTATTCCATTCACAGCATCGGGATTTCGGCTGTTCCGCCAGGAACTCCAGGCAGTACCGCCCGTTGGCGGCAGACAAGCACTGCAAGATGGAGTTTCATGATGACACGGACAGCACAAATTCTTTCCCGCTCTACGCTTGCCGCAATGCTGATTGCCGGCACGGCCGGAATCGCAATGGCGGCAGGCGCCGGTGGCGGCGGCGCAGGAGGTGCCGGTGCGAGCGGCGCAGCGGGTACAAGCGGCGCGACGGGAGGCGCTGGCACTACCGGCGCAGGTTCGGCCGGTGCTGGCGGCTTCAACGGAAGCCTTGGCCATCCGAACAGCATTCCCAGCAATACGGGCGCGCCCTCCACGAACAGCTCGACGATGAACAGCACGCCCGGCACGCCGTCATCCGGCACGATGGGCGGCATCAACACGCCATCGAGCGCCGGCCGCACCGGAATCAACGGCCAGCCTTGCGGCACCGCGACCGTCGGTTCATCGGCCGCAAGCGGATCGAACAACAATCTCGCGGCTAACAATCAACCGGGCACACAATCGACCAATCCTTCAGGGACGACATCGGTCAATCCAAATAGCGCAACGCCCGGCACGGCATCGTCAGGCACGAATTTGAGCGGCAACAATTCGCTCAACAGTTCGACTTCGACCAACGGGTTAGGCAGCAGTTCGACGCCTGCGACGAGCGGCACCGGCACGGTCGGCAGCGGTTGCTGATCTCTTAGCGACCTGCATGATGCGTCAATCCCTCTCCCGCACGGGAGAGGGATTTTGACTGCTCCGGCGATTTAATCCTGAACCATCCCGCAAACTCACCTCGAAAATCCACCCCTTGAACGCATCAGAGATTTCGCATCTTCTATACAGCCAATGGTTGTATTGACTGTGTCACTTTTGACACTAGATTGCGCATGGTCGATCGTTCAAAAAAGATCACGGGCCGCTTTTATACGACGGCAAGCGGCCTACGGCCTGTCAGAAAATGGCTGCTCGACCTTTCGAAAGATGATCGCAGGATTATCGGAAAGGATATTCAGAAGGTCGAATTCGGCTGGCCCATCGGAATGCCTTACTGCCGCGCGCTTGGCCACGGTCTGTGGGAAGTACGCAGCGGTCTTTTGGACGGCCGCATCGCACGGGTGATCTTCTGCATTGTCGGCGCCGAGATGGTGCTTCTGCATGGATTTGAGAAAAAGACGCAGAAGATACCCGTGAAGGACATGGAGTTGGCGCTTAAGCGCAAGCGGGAAATCGAAAGATGAAGAAAACGGCGCGGAAGAAAAGCAAAGGCCGGATCGACCGGAACGAGACGTTCGACGAATTTCTCGCCAAAGAAGGCCTGCTCTCTGAGACGGAAGACGCCGCGATCAAGGAAATCATCGCCGACCAGATCAGGGCCGCGATGAACAAGAAAGGTCTGAGCAAGACCGTCATGGCCGCGCGCATGAAGACGAGCCGGCGGCAACTGGATCGACTGCTCGATCCGGAAAATACCTCGGTCACGCTGGCTACATTGCGGCGAGCCGCAAGCGCGGTTGGACGGAATTTGCGGGTGGAGTTGGAGTAAACGCGAAGCGCATTGCGTGCTGCGCTCGCAAAAACGCTTCATTGTTAATTCTACATTCTTACAGGTGGCATCGTCTTGCGATATCGTCCCAGACTGCATCAGCTCCAGCTGGGTTAAATTCCATCTTTCGATTTTGAACTGAGATCAATAGCGAGCCGCTGTGCGGTTTAGTGCGAGGATTGCAACGACCGCATCCAACAAGTTCTAAAAACATTCGACTAATGTCCACATAGCCCTCTCCACCACTAGTCTCAAATTGGTCAACCATTCCAAGTCGTGAGTTGTTGAACGTCACGAGGGCATCTTTTTGTTTCTTAATCGCCCCATCAAACAAGAAAAATGTAAAACCGCTATCAGGTCTGCTCGGCCAGCATTTTATCTGCATACTTCTGCGTTTGTCATTGTGGTCATGTAGGGTGGCCGTGTAGGCAATCCTGCCGCCAGCATCTACGTCGCCTGATATTTCCCATTCGCCGTAAGCCGCCAGATGAGATGTTGTCGCTCGACCGGTAGCAATAAAACTCGTCAGGACCATCACCATGACACACACTGCAATGCAAATCGCATACGTCTCTCCTCAGTATCCAATAGACGCGAGCGGTCGGGTCCCTGCACTATTGCGGCGCCAACCTGGGCTCGCATCAACACAACGTAATTCGCAAATATAAACGTTGCTGCCCAAAACGCAGCGCATCCTCGATCCGTTTTCCTGATACCCAATCCTCACCGCACCAGCTCCCGCATCGCGCGGTCCAGTCCTTCCAGCGTCAGCGGATACATCCGTCCGCCCATGAGCTGGCGCATCAGCGAAATTGAGTGCGTCGCCTGCCACTCACGCTCGGGCACCGGATTAAGCCACACACACGCCGGATAGGTGCGCGTCATGCGCTCCATCCACGCCGCGCCCGCTTCCTCGTTGTAG
>DASUKT010000020.1:0-6600 GCA_036278575.1 Pseudolabrys sp.
CCGCTCAATCCGGACACGGTCAGTATTTGGGCGCGCTGGCAGCGCATTCAATTGGCGCGATGGCGGGGTCTTGGGCATCGCAGCCATGCCGGCGGCCGATTGACCGGCCCAACAATTGGGCGGATCATATTCGCATCTTCCTATCTGAAGCGCTGGCCCTCGCCGGCTCGCTTGGGCGTACCGTGGGGAGAGGATCATGATCACACGACGACACCTGTTGGGGACAGCCGGCGCGAGCGCCGCCTTTGCCGCCTCCGGATTGAGCCTGCCAAAATTCTCGGAAGCTGAAGCCGCCGGCGTACCTTTGACACCGGGAATTCCGGCCGGCGTGCAGAGCATCGCCGCCATGGAAGCCTTGCCGGGCAAGAAGCCGCTGATCCGGCTCGCCGACCGCCCGCCGAACTACGAGGCGCCGCTGGAGTATTTGCGCACGTCGATTACGCCGAATGACGAATTCTTCGTGCGCTATCACCTCTCGGACATTCCGGAGGTCGACGTCAAAACCTACCGCGTCAAAATCGGCGGTGATGGAGCCAACGGGCAAGCCGAACTCACGCTCGACGATCTGAAGAAGATGCCGGCCTTTGAAGTTGTCGCTGTCAATCAATGCTCAGGCAATCGACGCGGCTTGTCGAAACCGCACGTGCCCGGCGTCGAGTGGGGCTACGGCGCGATGGGCTGCGCGCGTTGGAGGGGAGCACGGCTCAAGGACGTGCTCGACAAAGTCGGTCTCAAGAAAGAAACGATCGAGATCGAATTCGGCGGCGCCGATGGGCCCGCCGTCGAGACGACGCCCGACTTCGTCAAGAGCATTCCGATCTGGAAGGCGACCGATGAATCGACGCTCATCGCCTACGAGATGAACGGCGAGCCGCTGCCGCACTTCAATGGTTACCCGGCGCGGATCATCGTTCCGGGCTGGACCGGTACCTACTGGATGAAGCACGTCAACGCGATCACCGCGCTGACGAAGCCGCTCACCAGCTTCTGGATGAATCCGGCCTATCGGATACCGATCGGCAAATTCCCGGTGGTGGCGCGCTTCACGTCGCAAGAGTACGCACCGAACACACCGATCACGGAAATGGTGGTGAATTCACTGATCACCAGTCACCGCGACGGCGCGAAGATCAAAACCGGCAAGGTTACCGTCAGCGGCATCGCATGGGACGGCGGCTATGGCATCCGCATGGTCGAGGTCTCGAGCGATAACGGCAAGACCTGGTCGGCAGCGAAACTTGGCGAAGACCTCGGCCGCTTCGCGTTCCGGCCATGGAGTTTCGAGCTTGCCGCCAAACGCGGCAACAACACCGTCATGGTGAACGCCACCAACAAAATCGGGCAAGCGCAGGTCGCTGAGCTCATCTTCAACGGCGCCGGCTACCACAATAACGTGATGCAAAACATCACGCTCAATGCAGGCTGAGGGAGGGTCGTCATGCGAATATTCATCCTTGCAGCCGCTGCGCTCCTAGTCGCAGTTCCCGCGGCGGCCGAGGCGCCAATCCAGCTCAAAAAGGGAGAAGGCCTCGATAAAGTGGAAGGCAACTGTGCCGCCTGCCACACGCTGGCCTATATTCCGATGAACTCGCCCTATCTCGACGCAAAAGGATGGGATGCCGAAGTAAACAAGATGATCAAAGCCTATGGAGCGCCGATCGATGAGGCCGATGCCAAGGCGATCAAGGAATATCTGAGCAAGCATTACGGCATCTGAGATTGTCGCGATTCGCGCAACTCGGCCGGGGCGCTTGGCCCTTCCTTAAGGATTCCAGGCAACAAATGGCTGTGATGAAGCCCTGTTGCCGCGAACCGAACACGGCTAGAGTGCGTTTCCGGTCGTAACCATGCGAGGGATCAAATGCGCCTTTCGGGTCTTGCCACAATCCTTGTCGCCGCTGCCGTGGCGGGACTTCTCGCAGTTCCGGCCGATGCTGCGCCGAAAAGGAAGCATGTCGTCGTTACGGGACCGGATAACACGCATGTTTCGTGGATCGACGAGAACGGCCGCCGCCACACGCGCATTATCGTGCAGAGGCGTTCGTACCTCGATCCGGGCACCGAGGTGCTGCCGTACTCGCAGAGCTCGTTCGACTACGCGGTGCGGCCGACCTTTTCTCCGACGCAGGTTATCGACAAAACGACCGGCAACTTCGGCAATCCGCTGCACGGCCCGTTCGACATTCCCAGCAAGAACAATCCCTGGCAGTGGCCCTGACGCTGCGCTGCCTTTAACGGCCTGACCTGACCCTTGCCGCCGTTCAGGCGGCAAGTGCTTTCAGTTCGGCCAGGATGGCCGAACCCATTTCCGACGTGCTGACCGATTTGGCGCCTTTCTCGGCGATGTCGGCCGTGCGCAAGCCCTTCGCCAGCGCGCGGGCAATGGCCTGGTCGATCATGTCAGCCTCTTTCCCGAGATTGAACGAATAGCGCAGCGCCATCCCGAACGACGCAATCATCGCGATGGGATTGGCGACGCCTTTCCCGGCGATATCGGGCGCGGAGCCGTGCACCGGCTCGTAAAGGGCGCGGCGGCGGCGCGTCTTCGGATCGACTTCGCCGAGCGAGGCGGAAGCGAGCATCCCCAGGGAGCCGGTCAGCATCGAAGCGACATCCGACAGCATGTCGCCGAACAAATTATCGGTGACGATAACGTCGAATTGCTTTGGGTTGCGCACGAGTTGCATGCCGCCAGCATCCGCCAGCATATGCTCAAGCTGCACGTCCTTGAACTCGCGCGCGTGGACCTGGCCGACGACTTCGTTCCAGAGCACGCCCGATTTCATGACGTTGCGCTTTTCCATTGAGGTGACTTTATTGCGCCGCTTGCGCGCGAGCTCGAAAGCCACGCGCGAGATGCGCTCGATCTCGTAGGTATCGTAAACTTGCGTATCGATCGCGCGCTTTTGACCGTTGCCGAGATCGGTGATGGTCTTCGGCTCGCCGAAGTAAACGCCGCCGGTCAACTCGCGCAAAATCATGATGTCGAGGCCCTCGACCAGTTCGCGCTTGAGCGAGGAGGCGTCGGCAAGCGCCGGATAGGTCACCGCCGGGCGCAGGTTTGCGTAGAGATCGAGGTCCTTGCGCAGCCGCAGCAGGCCGGCCTCCGGCCGCACGTCGTACGGCACCTTGTCCCATTTGGGCCCGCCGACTGCGCCGAAAATCACCGCGGCGGCATTTTTCGCCTTCTCGACCGTTTCGTCGGTGATGGAAACCTTATGCGCGTCGTAGCAGGCGCCGCCGGCGAGCGCTTCCTCTGTTGTAAATCTGTCCGGACCTCTTTTGTTAAAAAATTCGATGACGCGTTTCACTTCGGCCATGACTTCAGGGCCGATGCCGTCACCGGGCAGAAGAAGCAGATTGTTCGTTGCCATGAACGCCTCGCAAGACACCTCAACGGTCATGCGCGGGCTTGACCCGCGCATCCATTCCTTCGCAAGGGCTGGATTGCCGGGTCAAGCCCGGCAATGACGATGGAGAGACGTTGCTATCGGCAGGCGTGGCCTTTGGCAAGTTGCCGATTACAGGCCCGAGAACCAGTTGTAGCCCTTGTCTTCCCAATAGCCGCCCTTGTCCGTGTTGGTGACTTCCATCGCCACGACATACTTCGGATTTTTGAAGCCAAGCTTGGTGGGAATGCGGATCTTCATCGGATAGCCGTAGGCCTGCGGCAAAATCCGGTTGTGGTATTTGAACGTCATCTGCGTTTGCGGATGCAGCGCCGTCTGCATGTCGATGGTGTTTGTGTAGCCTTCGGCGCATTTGAACCAGACGTATTTGGCCCGGGTGTCGGCGCCAATCCGTTTCAAGAAATCAGAGAGTCTCACGCCTTGCCATGAGCCGATGGCGCTCCAGCCTTCGACGCAGACGAGGCGCGTGATTTGCGAGACCTGCGGCAGCTTGTAGAGCTCATCGAGCGTCCACGGCTTTTTGTTATCGACCCGTCCTGAAATTTCCAGCTTGTAGACTTTGCCGTCGATTGCCGGCGCGTCGTCCTCGTCGTAGTAGCCGTTGTAGGGAAACGGTTTGGTGATGGCGCTCTCGGGAAACGTGGGCGCGAGCTTTGTCTTGCTGAACAGCAGGGCCTGCGCGCCATCGTTGAAACTCGAGACCTTGCGCAGGACATTTTCGGCCGTGTCGCCGTCGATGATGTCGCAGCCGGTCAGAAACGTCAGCGCGCCGAGCGTCGCTGCCGACCGCAAGAACATGCGCCGGCTCGGCTCAGGCATCAGCTTTGCAGCATCCTTGATCAGGAGGTCTTTATCCACGCCGGGAATGATTCTGCGCTTGCGCATCTTGCTTTTCCTACTTGCCGGAAATCATCGCCCGCAGGGATTTGGGCACGATCAGCGCGAGCGCGATGTGCACGACCAGAAATCCGACAATCGTCGCCATCGCAAAGAAGTGAACGTAGCGCGCCGTATCGTAGCCGCCGAAGAAGGTCGTCAAATCCTGGAATTGAACCGGCTTCCAGATTGAAACGCCGGACAACACAATGACGACGCCGGTCAGAATGATCCCGGCGTAGAGCAGCTTCTGAACGGCGTTGTAGGTGGAAAGGTCATCGTGCGCGAGCCTGAGGGTGAGCGCTTGCCCGATATTGGCGGCGACTTCACGCGGATATATCGGCAGCAGCTTGCGGCGAAAGCGCCCGGTCATAATGCCGAGCGCCACATAGACGATGCCGTTGACGACCAGTACCCACATGGCTGCGAAATGCCAGAGCAGCGCGCCGGCAAGCCAGTTACCCAGCGCGATCTGCCGCGGAAAGGTAAAGTCGAACAAAGGCGACGCATCGTAGATTTGCCATCCCGAGCCGATCATCACCAGGATCGCGATGGCGTTGATCCAGTGGCAGATACGAACCCACGCGGGATGAATGACCGTATCGGCCGCTTCGCCTTTGGTGCCGATTGCCACATCCGCGCTCATCGTCGTTCCTTACGTGCCCTTTCACGCGCGGCCAGCGGGCCCCTGCTTGCAGGAGCCCGGCGGTCTGCCGGCTTACTTGCTCATTCCGTCGTTCATTTTGTCCTTGCTGGACTTGTGGCTCTTCTTCATGCCGTTGCTGCTGGACATATTGTTCATCTTGCCGGACTTTTGCATCTTCTCCGATGACATTTTGTTGTCTGATGACATCTTGGACATGCCACCTTTTTTCATATCGTCCATCGCGAATGCCGGGGCGGAGGCAAAGCCGGCGACCAGCGCGGCAGTCAAAATCGACGCGAGCAGAAATTGCTTTTTCATGGCGTTCTCCTCGAGGAATCACGTTGCGGCTTGGGTGCTACCACGACGCGCGGACACATCCTCATCAGTTTCCCGTTGACCGAAGCTGGTATCGGCCTCACGGGTTTGTGAGAATGGCGCACCAAATGCTGTAAAGGAGAAGGCCGTGAGCAAGGCGCGAAAATCCGGCAAGGCGAACGAGGGAAATTTTTTCGAAGATTTCCGGCTAGGCCAGGAAATCCGCCACGCCACGCCGCGCACGATCACGCAAGGTGACGTGGCCGTCTACAACGGGCTGTTCGGCGCGCGTTTTGCCGTGCAATCGTCGGACGCGTTCGCGCGCGCCATCGGCTATCCGCGCGCGCCGGTGGACGATCTGCTCGTCTTCCATGTCGTCTTTGGCAAGACGGTGCCGGATGTCTCCCTGAATGCCGTCGCGAATCTTGGCTATGCGGAATGCCGCTTCCTCAAAGCCGTGTATCCCGGCGACACGCTTCATGCCGTCTCGCAGGTGATCGGGCTCAAGGAAAATTCCAGCCACAAAACGGGCATTGTCTATGTCCGCTCGCGCGGCTTCGATCAGGACGACCACATCGTACTTGAATTTGTGCGCTGGGTGATGGTGCGCAAGCGGGATGAGAGCGCGCCGGCGCCGAAAGAAGAGCTGCCGCAGCTTGCGAAGAGCGTCGATGCATCCTCGCTCGGCGCCGCATGTCCAACAATCAAAGTGAGCAACTACGACACGGTCCTCGCCGGAAGCCCACATAAGTTCGAAGATTACGCGGTCGGAGAAAAAATCGACCATATCGACGGCATCACCGTCGAGGAGGCCGAGCATCAGATTGGCACGCGTCTTTATCAGAATCCCGCGCGCATTCACTTTAATCACTTCGCCGAGAGCAAAGGCCGATTTGGCCGGCGGCTGATCTACGGCGGACATGTCATTTCGCTGGCGCGCGCCCTCTCATTCAATGGACTGGGCAACGCCTTCCATGTCGCCGCCATCAACGGCGGCCGCCATGTGGCCCCGCTGTTCGCCGGCAACACCGTGTTCGTGTGGTCGGAAGTTCTGGCGCGCAGCGAGATTCCAGGCCGCACCGACGTCGGCGCTTTGCGCCTGCGCACCGTCGCCACAAAAGATCGTCCGAGCGCGGATTTCCCGTTCAAGAACGGCGATGAATACGATCCCGCGGTGATTCTCGATCTCGATTATTGGGTGCTGATGCCACAATAGCGTAATATCCATCCGCATTGAATCGTCATGCGCGGGCTTGACCCGCGCATCCATCAAAAGAAAGTTTTCTTCAAAACGATGGATTGCGGGTCAAGCCCGGCAATGACAGCGCCCGGGGCAGGAATTCACGCGCTCGC
>DASUKT010000021.1:0-11478 GCA_036278575.1 Pseudolabrys sp.
TGGCACCTCAATACGGATGACGCGTTCTGGGATCGCATGCACAAGAGCTTCACCGAGCCGGAACTGGTCGAGCTCGGCTGCATGATCGGCTTGACGCTTGGGCAGCAGAGTTGGCTGCGGCTGCTCAATATCGAGCATCACCAGGTTATGGCCGGCACGGCGGCGTCGATGGCGCCCGGTTATGAGGACATGGAGAAGCTCAAGACGACCAAGGCGGCCGCCGATTACTGGGCAAAGACAAAATCAGCGCAGCCCGACAAGGTTGCGTAACGCTGCTTTCGGGCCGAGCCCGCCGGATCGCGCGGGCTCGGTTCGGGCGGGATGATGGGGGATGTTATGCACGGGCTTTATCCGAACGATGCATCGATCTACGACACCGTCGGGCGGCTTCTGATCATTGCGTTTTTTGTCATCGTCGGCGTCAGGAACCTGCAAGCCCACCACGTTGAGGATCACGTCAAGCGACTCGGCATTTTCAAGTGCCCGATGCCACGGCAGGCGTTCTGGGCGGGGATTGTCCTTGAGTCCGTCGGCTGCGCGCTGCTGCTGATCAATTGGCATCCGGCAATCGGCGCATTGTGCCTGATCGTTTTCACGGTTTTGGCGACGCTGCTGCTGCTGCGTTTCTGGGAAATGCAGGACCCGATGAAAAGAGGTGGCATGCAGAACGGATTCCTGGCGAACATCGCCGTCGTTGGCGGTCTGCTGCTGCTCCTGCAAAACGTGATGTAACGAAGGTCCGCGGTGGACCAGAAAACCAAATCGCCGCGGCTCGACCCGCTGCCACCTGAGGCCACGCCGGAGATGAAGGAGGAGTTCGACTCCTTCTTCAAAACGCTGGGCTTCGTGCCGAACAGCGTGTTGACGATGCAGCGCAAGCCGGCGCTGGCCAAGGCTTTCGTGCAAATCCAGCGGGCGATCTGGGCGCCGGACAGCAAGGTCGATCGCGGCCTCAAGCGGCTTGTCGCGCATCTTGCAAGTCGTGCCGCTGCCGATCCTTACAGCATGGCGCACACGGCAAGCGGTGCGCTGCACTTCGGAATCCCTGCGGAAAAGCTGCTTGCGGCAAAGGATTTTCGCACGAGCAGCCTGTTCACGCCGGCGGAAAAGAGCGCGCTCGAGCTTGCGGTTGCAGCCGCCGCGGGCGGGCAGGCCGTCACGGATTCCATGTTCGTCGAGCTGCGCAAACACTGGAGTGAGGAACAGATCGTCGAGCTGGTCGGCGTTATCGCCATCGCCGGCTTTCTCTCGCGCTGGAACGGTATGATGGCGACGCCAATCGAGGACGAGCCGAACGAAGTCGGCGAGAAATATCTCGCAAGCCAAGGCTGGAGCGCCGGCGCGCACCGGCGTTAGTTATTGCGGCCGGTGACGTTTGACCGCGTCCGGATTGGTCGAATCCGCGCCCATGTAAACGCCGCGCTCCCATGTGCGCTTGAGAGGGTCGAATACTCTCAGCGTCATCTTGCCGATATTCTGGATTTCGATGTCGACCGTTTCGCCTTCCTGCAGCGCACCGAGCCCTTCGTGATTGGTGCCGCAGGCGATGAGGTCGCCGGAGTTCATCGTCATCACGGTCGTCGCAAACTCGACCAGTTCCGGCACGCGATGCTCCATGTCGTCGGTGTTGTAGTTGTGCCGGAGCTGGCCATCATTCCAGAACCGCACGATGAGGTCGTTGGGATCTTTCACTTCGTCTGCGGTCGCAATACAGGGGCCGATCGGCGCAAACGTGTCGAATGATTTGCCAAGCCAGCTTGTGAGCGGGTTCGCGGGCCACGTCTTGCGGCCTTGCTCGCGCGCCGAAACGTCGATCATTGCGGTATAGCCGAAGATCGCGCTCTGCCAATCCTTGGCCTTCACCATCTTGGCAGGACCTTTGATGACAAGCGCAAGCTCGGCCTCGTGCATGAAAATCCACGGCACCGTGAATTCAGGCAGCGTGATGGTATCGCCAGGGCCGACCACAGCGTCTGGATTTTTCATGAACATGTTGAGTGGCCGCGCCTCGCGTTGCGCATGCTCCCAGTAATTCGCGATGCAGGCCAGGATTTTTCCAGGTCGCGGCAGCGGCGGACGCAACCTTACGCCGTCGAGCGGCAGCGCTTCACCGCTATCTGAAAGTTTTTCCAACGCTGGCCGCAACCGATCGAAATCGTCGATAATGCCCTGCATCGTCAGCTGCGGCGTGTAATGCTTCCGCACCGCCGGCGAGATATCGACAACGCCGCGCTCGGTCAAGACGCCGGGCACGACATCGGCACTCTGCAGCTTCTGGAACAGCACGAGCTTCACGAGGCTTCTCCTTCACCAAATTACGGCGCTCTGCGGGATTTACGGTTGCGCCCGGGGCGGGGCTTCATAAGTTACACACTGTGGGGTTCAATGTGTCGCGAAATCAATTTGCTTTGACCATTGATTAGTACAGGTAAACGGAGCGTGGCATGAGCGGCAAGTCGGATAAAGGGTCTAGTCGATCGCAGCGAAGATTACGCTCGCAGCTCTGGTTCGATAACCCCGACAATCCCGGCATGACGGCGCTCTATCTCGAGCGCTATCTGAATTTCGGCTTGACCAGGGGGGAGTTGACCTCCGGCAAGCCCATCATCGGCATCGCACAGACCGGCTCCGATCTTTCTCCCTGCAACCGTCATCACCTCGAGCTTGCCAAGCGCGTGCGCGAGGGCATCCGCGACGCAGGTGGGATCGCCTTCGAATTTCCGACCCATCCCATCCAGGAAACGGGCAAGCGCCCCACCGCGGCGCTCGACCGTAATCTCGCCTATCTCAGCCTTGTCGAAGTGCTGTTCGGTTATCCGCTCGATGGCGTGGTGCTGACGACCGGTTGCGACAAGACTACGCCGGCCTGCCTGATGGCGGCGGCCAGCGTGAATCTTCCTGCAATTGTATTGTCCGGCGGTCCGATGCTGAACGGCTGGTGGAAAGGCGAGCGCGCCGGCTCCGGCACGGTGGTCTGGCAGGCGCGAAAGGATCATGCAGCCGGCAAGATCGACTATCAGGAATTTCTCGACATCGTTACGTCGTCTGCGCCGTCAATCGGTCACTGCAATACCATGGGGACGGCCTCGACCATGAACGCGCTCGCGGAAGCCCTCGGCATGTCGCTGCCCGGCTGCGCCGCGATTCCGGCGCCTTACCGAGAGCGCGCACAGATTGCCTACGAGACCGGCGTACGCGCTGTCGAGATCGTGCGCGAAGATTTGAAGCCTTCCGACATTCTGACGCGCGAGGCGTTTGAAAATGCAATTGTCGCCTGTTCGGCCATTGGCGGCTCGACCAACGCGCCGATCCACATCAACGCGATCGCGCGCCATATCGGCGTCGAGGTCACCATCGAGGATTGGGAAAAAATCGGCCTCGACGTGCCGCTGCTCGTGAACATGCAGCCGGCCGGTAAATATTTGGGTGAGGAATATTACCGCGCCGGCGGGTTGCCGGCAGTGATGAATGAATTGCTCAAGGCCAAGCGCATCCACGCTGGCGCGTTGACTATCAACGGCAAGACAATGGGTGAGAACATCGCCGGCGCCCACGCGCAGGACGCTGATGTAATCCGCCCTTATGACAAACCGCTGATGAAGGAAGCCGGCTTCCGCGTTCTTGGCGGCAACCTGTTCGATGCAGCCATTATGAAAACCAGCGTGATTTCGGAAGAATTCCGCAAGCGATATCTGTCCGATCCCAAGCATCCGGATTGCTTCGAGGGCAAGGCGGTCGTGTTCGAAGGCCCAGAGGATTACCACAAGCGTATCGAAGACCCTTCGCTCGCAATCGACGAGGACACATTTCTGTTCATGCGCGGTGTCGGTCCGATCGGCTATCCCGGCTCGGCCGAGGTAGTGAACATGCAGCCACCTGCGGCGTTGATTAAAAAGGGCGTCAGTTCTTTGCCGTGCATCGGCGATGGGCGGCAATCCGGCACCTCCGGCTCGCCGTCCATCCTCAATGCGTCGCCGGAAGCGGCGGCGGGCGGGGGACTGGCGCTGCTTCAAACAGGTGATCGTGTGCGGATCGATTTGCGCAAGGGCAAAGCCGATATTCTGATTCCGGAAGCCGAGATTGCGCGCCGTCGTACGCTGCTGCTGAAACAAGGCGGCTTTCATTTTCCGCAGAGCCAGACGCCTTGGCAGGACATTCAGCGCTCGATGGTCGATCAGCTTGCGGACGGCATGGTGCTGAAGCCGGCGGTCAAATATCAGCGCATCGCGCAAAAAAGCATTCCACGCGACAACCATTGATGAAAGGTCTTAATCCGTGAGCAATAGACTTAAAGGAAAACGCGCCGTCATTACCGCAGCGGGGCAGGGCATCGGCCGCGCGATTGCCGAGGCATTCGTCGCCGAAGGCGCCGAGGTCGTCGCTACGGACCTCGATGAAAAGAAATTCAGTGGATTCAAAGAGGCGAAGTGTTTTGCGCTCGATGTGCTTTCAACCGAGAAGGTCGATGCTTTTGCGCAAAAGATAGTCGAGCAGTTCGGCGCGCCGAATATTCTCGTCAATTGCGCCGGCTACGTACATCAGGGCAGCGTGCTCGATTGTTCGGAAAAAGACTGGGACTTCTCTTTCGACCTCAACGTGAAATCGATCCATCGCATGTTGCGTGCGTTTTTGCCGGCCATGCTGGCGCATGGCGGCGGATCGATCGTCAATATCTCTTCGGCGGTGTCTTCGATTCGCGGCGTGCCGAAACGTTACGTTTACGGCGCGACCAAAGCGGCGATCATCGGCCTCACGAAAGCTGTGGCCGCCGATTTTATCAAACAGGGCATCCGCGTGAACGCAATCTGCCCCGGCACCATTGAGTCACCCTCGCTCGATGGCCGCATCGAGACGAATGCCGAGCAGACCGGACAGTCGGTCGATGCGGCGCGCGCCGATTTCGTCTCGCGTCAGCCAATCGGACGGCTGGGAACGGCGCGGGAAGTTGCCGCGCTGGCGGTATTCCTCGCCTCGGATGAGTCAAGCTACATCACCGGCCAGCCGCATCTGGTCGACGGTGGCATGGCGCTCTGAAAGGTTGCATTGGGCGCAAGCCCGACCTGCACCCGATGGTGCGGTGGCAAGGGACTCTTACATATTCCAATTCTTGCTATAGTGCCCCCACTGCGGAACCGGCGCCAGTGTGCCGAACGCCGGACCGCGACAGACCGGACTTGAGCCGGCGGGAGGACATTAATGGCGTCGGTCGTTATTCGCGACGTGCGCAAGGCATTCGGGACGACAGCCGTCATCCATGGCGTGAATGTCACCATTGACGACGGTGAATTCGTCGTGCTGGTCGGCCCCTCCGGATGCGGCAAAACGACCCTGCTGCGGATGGTGGCCGGCCTCGAAAACATCACACGCGGCGAAATCCGCATCGGCGATCGTGTCGTCAACAATTTGCCGCCTAAAGAACGCGACATCGCGATGGTGTTTCAGAACTACGCGCTCTATCCGCACATGACGGTACGCGCCAATATGGCCTTCTCGCTGAAGCTGCGCGGCGCGGCGAATGACGAGATCGACACGCGCGTCAAGCGTGCCGCCGAAATCCTCGGCCTTGCGCACCTGCTCGACCGGTTCCCCCGCCAGCTTTCCGGTGGACAGCGCCAGCGCGTCGCCATGGGGCGCGCCATTGTGCGCGATCCGCAGGTTTTTCTGTTCGACGAGCCGCTGTCGAACCTCGATGCCAAGCTCCGCGTGCAGATGCGCACGGAGATCAAGGAACTGCACCAGCGGCTCAAGACGACGACCGTTTACGTCACGCATGACCAGATTGAGGCGATGACGATGGCCGACAAGATCGTGGTCATGCACAACGGCCTGGTCGAGCAGGTCGGTGCGCCGCTTGATCTTTACGATCGCCCCGATAACGTTTTCGTCGCGGGCTTCATCGGATCGCCCGCCATGAACATGATTCCCGGCCGCATTCGCGCCAACGGAAGCTTGTCGTTCGAAGGACCCGATGATGTGAGCTTTCCGCTCGCCGACGCGCCTGCTTCCGCGGACGGCAAGCCCGCCATCTTCGGCGTACGGCCGGAGCATTTCACCCTCGCGGACGACGGTGCGGAAGTGCAGGTGCAGGTGGTCGAGCCGACCGGCTCGGAAATCCAGATCGTCGCGAAACTCGGCGGTACCGATGTGATCGCCGTCTTCCGTGAGCGCCACAAAATCAAGCCGGGCGACAAGATCCGGCTCAAGCCTGACCGGCAACTGGTCCATCTGTTCGACCAGGAAACCGGAAAACGTCTGACCGCGTAACAACACAAACGGAGGAACGACTATGAACCGAATTACGCGCCGCACCCTCGTTCAGGGCGGCACCGCGCTCGGCGCTGCCGGGGCGCTGAGCGGCCCGGCCTTGCTCAACTGGGCCAAGGCCTGGGCGCAGAATGCACCCTGGAAGCCTGAAAAAGGCGCCAAGCTTTCGATGCTGCGCTGGAAATACTTCGTGCAATCGGAAGACGACGCGTTCGTCAAGCTGATTGCCGCCTTCACCAAGGCGACCGGCGTGCCGGTCCAAATCTCGCGTGAATCGTATGAGGACGTGCAACCGAAGGCATCGGTCGCCGCCAACACCGGCACCGGCCCGGACCTGTTCTGGGGACTTTATTCGCTGCCGCATCTGTTTCCACAAAAATGCATGGATGTGACGGATGTGGCGAACTATCTCGGCAAGAAGTACGGCGGCTGGGTACCGAGCGCGATCAAGTACGGCAAGGCCGGCAACAAGTGGATTTGCATTCCGGTTTGCTATTCCGGCGCGCTGTTGAACTACCGAATTGACGCGTCCGCGAAGGCGGGCTTTTCCAAGTTTCCGGATACCACCGACGCCTTCCTCGAATACGTCACGGCGATGAAGAAGAACAACACGCCGGGCGGTTTTGCGCTTGGCCACGCGTCGGGTGACGGAAACAGCTGGGTCTATTGGTGTCTCTGGTCACACGGCGGCAACGCCGTCGACAAGAACGACAAGGTCATCATCAATACGCCGGAGACAGCGAAGGCGCTCGAATACGCCAAGAAACTCTACGCACAGGAAATCGCCGGCACGGCGGCCTGGAACGACGCGTCCAACAACAAGGCCTTCCTTGGCGGCGAGATCTATTGGACCAATAACGGCATCTCCATTTACGTCGCAGCCAAGAAAGACGCGACCAAGAAAAAGATTGCCGAGGACATGAACCACGCCTACTGGCCGATCGGTCCTGTCGGCCATCCGACCGAGCTGCACCTGATGTATCCGGTGCTGGCGATGACCTACACGAAATATCCGCAGGCCTGTAAGGCGCTGATGGCGTTCATGCTGGAGGCGGACAATTTCAATCCGTGGATCGAGTCGGCGCAGGGCTATCTCACGCACTGCCTGAATGCGTACGACAAGAACCCGGTGTGGGCCGCCGATCCGAAGACGACGCCGTTCCGCGATGTTGCGAAGCGCACGCTGACGGCGGGCGGCTTGGGATCGGTCGGCGAAAAGGCCGCGACAGCGATCGCCGATTTCGTCGTGCTCGACATGTTCGCGAACTACTGCACGGGACGCGAGAACGTCAAAGGTGCGATCTCGATCGCCGAGCGGCAGTTGAAGCGGATTTACAGATAAGCCTTATCCCTCCCCGGCAAGGGGCAGGGTGGTTCGGCCGCAGGCCGAACCGGGTGGGGAGCGCCCATCGGATGTTCACCCCACCCGGCTTCTCGCCGCTCGAAGCCACCCTCCCCGCGAAGCGGGGAGGGATCAAGAGGAATGCATGGCCGATATTGCAATCAGCCGAACGAAGTCCCTCCCGCGCGATGTAACCGCGTGGGACCGGCTGAAGACCAACAAGAATTGGCTGGGCTTCTGGTTCATGCTGCCGGCGGCCGCATTTCTTATTCTGTTTCTTGCCTATCCGCTTGGACTCGGTATCTGGCTGTCGTTCACCGATGCGCGGCTCGGCCGCGCGGGAATTTTCGTCGGCTTCGAAAACTACGAATTCCTCTGGGAGGACTCGACGTTCTGGCTGACGGTGTTCAACACGATCCTCTACACAACTGTCGCCAGCACGATCAAATTCGCCGTTGGGCTTTATCTCGCGCTGCTGCTCAACGAGCGGCTTCCGTTCAAGGCGATCTTGCGCGCGATCGTGCTCATTCCCTTCATCGTGCCGACGGTGCTTTCGGCCATTGCATTCTGGTGGCTCTACGATCCGCAATTCTCGATCATCTCCTGGTCGCTGCGAAAAATGCACCTGATCTCGACCAATATCGATTTTCTCGGCGATGTATGGAACGCGCGCTGGTCGGTGATTTTCGCGAATATCTGGCGCGGCGTGCCATTCGTGGCGATCACGCTACTCGCCGGTTTGCAGACGGTTTCGCCGTCGCTCTATGAGGCAGCGACGATCGACGGCGCCACGTCGTGGCAACGCTTTCGCTACATCACCTATCCGTTGCTCACGCCCATCATCGCAGTGGTGATGACGTTCTCCGTGCTGTTCACCTTCACCGACTTCCAGCTCATCTGGGTGATGACGCGCGGCGGCCCGGTCAACGCCACGCATCTGATGGCGACGTTTTCATATCAGCGCGCGATCATGAGCGGCTATCTGGGGGAGGGCGCCGCGATCTCGACCGCCATGATCCCGTTCCTCTTGTTTGCGATCATGGTTTCCTGGTTCGGCCTGCAGCGGCGGAAATGGCAACAAGGCGAAAGCAATGACTGACGCACTTGCCGGCAAAGCCGCCAATCCGAGGGCCGTGCTGACCGGTTCGGCGGCGATCACCGACGACACCGAAGGAACCAGCTATCTGCAATCGCTGCCGCGGCGGCTGGTGACGCTGTACCTGCCGCTGTCGATCATTCTGTTTGTGCTGCTGTTCCCGTTCTACTGGATGGCGCTGACCTCCATCAAACCGGACAACCAGCTGCTCGATCTCGATACCTACAGTCCATTCTGGACGTGGAATCCGACGCTCAAGCATATCGATAAATTGCTGTTCCACACCGACTATCCAATCTGGCTCTGGAACACGATGCTGGTGGCCGTATGCGCCACGATCATCTCGATCATCGCCAGCGTGCTCGCGGCCTATGCGATCGTACGGCTGCGTTACAAAGGCGCACAGTGGGTCGGCGGCGCGATTTTCCTCGCCTATCTTGTGCCGCCCTCGATTCTGTTCATTCCGCTCTCGACGGTCGTTTTCCAATACGGCCTGTTCGACACGCCTTTTGCATTGATCCTGACTTATCCGACCATCCTCATCCCGTTCTCGACGTGGCTGCTGATGGGCTATTTTAAAACCATTCCGTTCGAGCTCGAGGAATGCGCGCTGATGGATGGCGCAAGCCGCTGGCAGATCCTCATCAAGATCGTGCTGCCGCTCGCGGTGCCGGGCCTGATCTCGGCTTTCATCTTCTGCTTCACGCTGTGCTGGAACGAATTCATCTACGCGCTCACCTTCATCTCGTCGACCCAATACAAAACCGTGCCCGTCGCGATCGTGACTGCGCTGGTTGATGGCGATATTTACCGCTGGGGCTCGTTGATGGCGGGAGCTCTGATTGGCTCGCTGCCGCTCGTCGTCCTCTACGCCTTCTTCGTCGAGCACTACGTCTCCGCGATGACGGGTGCGGTGAAGGAGTAGCCTTACACCTGCTCGGCGTTGAGATAGGCGAGCCGCGCGCCGCAAAAGCCGCACACGAGCCCCAGTGCGAGTGCGATCAGCCCCGCAATCACAGCGATCGTGCCGCCCACGTTACCGGTCTTGCTCAAAATGCCGCCCACGGTCGCGCCCGCGAAGACCAGGACAATCAAGAACCATTGCGCCAGGCGGAAGATCAATTGCCGCTCGCGCGCCGCGGCGATCAGATAGGCCTCGGCCGCCCAGGCGGCCACAAAGGCTGCCCCACCGATGGCCCACCACGCCAACGCGGAGATAAATTGCTGACGGCTGTCGATGCCGCCACGCAGGACTGCATCGAGTCCGATCCCGAATACAGTCAGCAAGATATGCACGACAAGGGCAGCGAAAACGCCGCATGCTACCGCCGCGGCGTAATGGAGCCGGCGCAAGACCTCGGTATCTGTATCGGGCGGGAAGGCTGTCATCCCCGGACAATACCCGATTGCCTGTTATTCGCGAAGTGCAGGTACGAGCGTCCGCGGTGAGTTGACGAACATAAAGCGCGCCGGACGCGTTAGGCTGACGCATGACGCAGATCGGGCAGGGCCATTGCGTGGCTGAGCAGATTGTCGAAACGGACATTCCGGCGCGGCTCGACCGCCTGCCGTGGGGCCGCTTTCATCGGCTCGTCGTTGCCGCCCTCGGCATCACCTGGATTCTCGACGGTCTCGAAGTGACGCTCGCCGGGGCTCTCTCGGGTGCCTTGAAGGCGAGCCCGGTCCTTCAATTTTCGAACACCGATATCGGTATCGTCAGCAGCGTCTATCTGGTCGGCGCGGTTTTGGGAGCGCTGTTCTTCGGCTGGCTGACCGACCGGCTCGGCCGCAAGAAATTATTTTTCATAACCTTGTCGGTTTACCTGATAGCCACAGCCGCAACGGCCGCATCGTGGAATCTGGCGAGCTTCGCCGTCTTTCGTTTCTTCACCGGTGCGGGCATCGGCGGCGAGTACGCCGCGATCAATTCGACGATCCAGGAGATCGTCCCCGCGCGGGTGCGCGGCTGGACCGACCTCGTGATCAACGGTAGCTTCTGGATTGGCGCTGCGCTCGGCTCGCTCGGCTCGCTCGTGCTTTTGGATCCCGCAATCATCAACCCCGAACATGGCTGGCGTTTCGCCTTTCTCATTGGCGCCGCGCTGGCGCTGGTGATCTTCTTCATGCGGTTGTGGATTCCGGAGAGCCCTCGTTGGCTGATGACGCACGGACATGCGGAAGAGGCCGAGCGCGTTGTTGCCGGCATCGAAGCGCATTTCGATGCCCTGCCGCCGGCCGACAGTCTGCCGCGGGTCCGATTGCGCACGCGGCACACGACGCCTCTTGGCGAAGTCCTGCGCGCGCTATTCGTTGTGCATCGGCAGCGCGCGCTGGTCGGCCTCGCGCTGATGGCGTCGCAGGCATTCTTCTACAATGCGATTTTCTTTACCTACGCGTTGATCCTGACCGACTTCTATTCCGTTCCTGCCGATAACGTCGGCTGGTATCTGCTGCCCTTTGCGGCAGGAAATTTCATGGGGCCGGTGCTCATCGGCCGGTTTTTCGACACGCTTGGCCGCCGCGTAATGATCGCATTCACCTACATCGTTTCGGGTGTTTTGCTGGCGATCGTCGGCTATTTGTTCATGCGCGATATCATCACGGCCGAAACACAGACAATAGGCTGGATGGTCATCTTCTTTTTTGCTTCGGCGGCGGCAAGCTCCGCCTATCTGACCGTCAGCGAGACATTTCCGCTGGAGACGCGCGCCTTTGCGATTGCGATTTTCTATGCGGTAGGCACCGGAGTAGGAGGCGTCGCGGGGCCGCTTCTGTT